>JBDSBX010000087.1:0-13497 GCA_039921365.1 Sphingomicrobium sp.
GGAGCAGGCCGCCCGGGGGGCGCTCGCCATGGCAAGCGGCGCGCATGATGCAGATAATGCGCGATCAGGCGATTTGCGGCATTGGCGGGCACGCTCCGGCTATGGCATGGTCGCCGGCGATGTCGAAGCCCCACCGCCCGACCCGCACAGCCGATGCGCCGCGCAGCGGCCGCGCCCGCTCGGCCGGGGACATTCTCGGCAAGGTCGGCGATCCTGCGTTCCGGCGCTTTGGCTTCGTCCAGGGCGCGGTCGTCAGCCGCTGGGGCGAAATCGTCGGCGAGCGTTATGCCCGGGTGTCGTCGCCCGAATCGATCCGCTTCCCGACGGGCCGAAAGTCGGGCGGGGTCCTCACATTGCTGGTCGAGGGCGCCCATGCTCCGCTGATGCAGCATTTGACGCCGCTGATCATCGAGCGAGTCAATCGTTTTTTCGGATATGAGGCGGTCAATCGGCTGGTGTTCCGCCAGGGCCGGCAACCGGCGGCGCCACAGTCCCCCGACCGGCCCGCATTGCGCGCCGTGCCCAAGGAATTGGGCGAGGGCTTGCGACAAATCGTTGACCCCGAGCTTCGGGCATGCCTTGAAGCGCTCGCCGCGCGGCTGGAATCGAGCGAAGGAATGCCGTCCGTCGACAAGCCCGAAGTCACACCCGTCCCCGTCATCATCCGGAGTGAATGAGTTGATCAAGCCCGCCCACATCATGGTCGCCGCCGCGGCCATCCTCGCCAGCGCCGGATGCAATTCGGAGAAGAAGGCGACCGGCAATGTGCCCGAGAGTGTTCCGCTTACACCCGTGAAGCCTCCCGCCAATGGCGATTGGAGCACTGTGGCAACGCAGACCACAGCCGGCGGATACATGATGGGGAACCCCGAAGCTAAGGGGAAGCTCGTCGAGATTGGCGCGCTTACCTGTCCCCATTGCCGCGAATTCGACGAGAGCGGCGCGGCTCCGCTTATTGAGAAATATGTCAAGACGGGGCAAGTTAGCTGGGAGTTCCGGCCCTATCTCCTGAGTGGGCTTGATGTGCCGGCAAACCTGATCGCCGGCTGCAATGGCGCAAGCACTTTCTTCCCGCTGATGCGCGCTCTCTACAAGGATCAGCCGGTCTGGCTCGGCAAGATGCAGTCGGCACCGCCAGAGCGGTTGAACCAGATTCAGAGCTTGGAGCCCGCTCAGCAGTTCGCCTTGCTGGCTCAGCTGACGGGTTTGCAAGACTGGGCAGCCATACGCGGAGTTCCGCGCGCCAAGAGCGATGCGTGTCTGAAGGATCAGACAAGGGTCGATCAGCTCATTCAGCAAACCAGCGACGTTCAGGCGCAATATTCGGACTTTAAGGGAACCCCGTCGTTTATTCTGAATGGTGAACTCCTGAATATCCCCGGATCGTGGGCGAAGCTGGAGCCGGAGATTAAGAAGGCGCTGCAATGAATGGAGTGAGGACGATCCTAGTCGCGGCAATTGTCGCCGTAACCTCGGTGGCAATCCCAGCCCTAGCAGCGCCGCAAAAGCGCGCAGTCGCTGCAACCTGGAACCGGGTCGTGGTGGCGACTCCAGAAGGCGGATTCCGAATGGGCAATCCCAAGGCCCGGGTGAAGCTGATCGAATATGCGTCATTGACGTGCCCCCATTGTCGTAAGTTCGCGGAAACCGGCGTCACGCCGCTCGTCGCCAAATATGTTCGCACGGGACAGGTCAGCTACGAATTTCGCAATTTCGTGCTCAACGGCGCTGATCTGGCGGCATCGCTGGTTGCTCGGTGCGGCGGTTCGCGCAGCTTCTTCCCGATCATCGGGGATCTCTACGCAGCGCAACCGGCGTGGGTTGGCCGAGTCACAAGCCTGAGCGAAGCGCAGAAGCAGGAGATGGTGGCTATGCCGGAAGCCGCCCGCCTTACCCGAATGGCGTCCGCGGCGGGACTACTGCCGCTAGCTGCCAAGCACGGCGTGCCTGCGGCCGCGGCCAAGCGCTGCCTGTCCGACACGGCCAGGCTCGCGCAGCTGGGCACGATGGCGCAGGCGGCCAGTGCAGCGGGCGTCAACCACACGCCCACCTTCTTCATCGACGGTGCCGAGGTCCACGCTCATGGCTGGGACGAACTTGAACCGCTGTTGAGGAAGACATTGGGGTAAGCATGAGGAGCGGGGGCTCAATTGCAGATTAAGCGGTTGAAGCTCACGGGTTTCAAGAGCTTCGTCGAGCCGTCGGAACTGCGTGTCGAGCCGGGCCTGACGGGGATCGTCGGGCCCAACGGCTGCGGCAAATCCAACCTTCTGGAAGCGATCCGCTGGGTGATGGGCGAAGGCAGCCCGAAGAGCTTGCGCGGCGGCGGCATGGATGATGTCATTTTTGCCGGCACGGCGACGCGGCCGCCGCGCGACTTCGCCGAAGTGTCGATCTTAGTCGAGCGCGATGGCGACGGCGGAAGCGCTGAGGAAAGCGAAGTCACCCGGCGGATCGAGCGCGGTGCCGGCTCGGCTTACCGGATCGACGGCCGCGACGTTCGCGCCAAGGACATTGCCCTGTTGTTCGCCGATGCCGCCACCGGCGCTCACTCGCCGGCGCTGGTCAGCCAGGGCCGCATTGGCTCGGTGATTGCCGCCAAACCGACCGAGCGCCGCCAGATGCTCGAAGAAGCGGCTGGCATCTCCGGACTGCATGCGCGCCGCAAGGACGCCGAGCAAAAGCTGCGGGCGACCGATGCCAACCTCGCTCGCCTTGGTGAACTGCTGGCCGAACAGGAGGCGCGCGCCGGAGCGCTGCGTCGTCAAGCGCGGGCGGCCGAGCGCTACCGCCAGCTGAGCGACAAGATTCGTGGCGTCGAGGCGCGGCTGGTCCACGCCCGCTGGGCGGAGGCCGATCGCGCCGCCGCGAGCGCCAATCGCGAGGCTGTCGCGGCAGGTGAACAGGTGACCGCGCTCCAAACCGTCGTCGCCGCTGCGCAGGCCCGCCAGGGCGAGGCGAATGCGCTGCTGGCCGAGCGGCGCACCGCGCTCGGTGGGGCACGCGACGCCGCGCTTAATCTCGCCCACCAGTTGGCCTCGGCGAGGGCGCGGCGCGATACCGTCATCCGTCGGCTCGAGGAGCTCGAACGGCTCGACGATTCGCTCGCCGCCGACATTGGCCGCGAGGAAGCGCTGCAGGGCGACGCGGCGCGAGCGATCGCCCAACTCGACGACGAACGCGGCGGCATCGAGCGGCGGCTGGTCGATGCCGAGGCGATTTCAGCGCGCATAGCGGCCGAACTTGGCAAGGCTGAAACCGGGTCGCGCAATGCCGAGGCGGCGCTGGCCGAACTGCTTGCCCGCCAGGCGGTGATGCGCGCCGAACGCCGGGTCGGGGAGGCGGCGCTCGAGGCCGCAAACGCCCAAGCGACGCGCACGGAACAGGAGCGGCACAGGCTGACGTCCCAGTTCGAGGAACTCGGCGACGGCAGTGCGCACTCTTCTGCGGTTGAGGAGGCCGGGCGCCAAGCCGACGCGGCGGCGACGGCGCTGGCGGAGGCGGATTCGGTTCGCCTGTCAGCCGAGCAAGGGCGAGCGGCGGCCGCCGACTGCCGCGACGTTGCCGAAACCGGCCTCGCCGCGGCCCGTGCGACCCGGTCCGCGGCGAGGTCCGAGCACGACGCGCTCGCCCGAGCGCTCGACCATGGCGGCGGCGCGGCAATTGCCAGCCTGACTGCCGAACCCGGCTATGAGCGGGCGCTCGCGGCCGCGCTCGGCGAAGACGCCGACGCCGCCATTGGCGGCGATTCCCCGCGTCGCTGGCAGGGAAGTGCGGCGACGCCCGACGATCCGGCGATGCCGGACGGGCTGATTGCGCTCTTCGATCATGTCCAGGCGCCGCCCGAGCTGGAGCGGCGGCTGCGGCAGGTTGGCGTGTGCGACTCGGACGAGGGCCAGCCCCTCGCCGTTGGGCAGCGGCTGGTAACCCGCGACGGCCAGCTGCGCCGCTGGGACGGGTTCCAGTCAACCGGGGGCGGGGCAGCGGCGGCCGAGCGGCTGATCCGATCGAACCGGCTGGCCGAGCTGGCTCGCGAGCTACCGGCGCTGGAACGAGCGCTGACCGAAGCCGAGCAGGAGCGCGACGCAGCAGTCGCCTCGGTCGAGCATTTCCGCGCCGTCGGCGAACAGGCGCGTTTGGCTTCGACGCGGGCCGAACAGGAGGCTCGCGACGCGACCCGGGCCGGCGACAGCGCCGCTGCGGCGATCGAGCGGCTGGCGGCGCAGCGCACTGCGCTGACCGAGCGGCTGAGCGACCTCGCACCGGTCGTTGCCGCGGCTGCCCAGGGTGTGACCGCTGCGGAAACAGCGCTTTCGGTGCTGCCCGATCCGATGGCGCTGGAGCATGAGCTGGAGGCCGCGCGCGCGACTGCCGGTGAAGCGGCCGCGGCGGTTGCCGACAAGCGCGCCGCGGCCGCGACCCGGGCGCGCGAAACTGCCGCCGACCGCGAACGCCATGGCGCCGCTGGCCGAGAGCAAGGCGAATGGCGCAAGCGCCAAAGCGATGCCGAGGCCCGGCTGCTGCAGGCCGTCGAACGGCAGCAGAACCAGGCTGCCGAGCGCGCGGGACTGCACGGCGAGCCCGATCGGCTGGGTGCCGAAATCGACCAGCTCGAACTGGCCATTGCCGGCAATCAAACCACCGTCGCCAGAGCGGCCTCGGCCGAACAGGACGCCGAGCAAGGGCTGGCCGAAGCTGCCGGTGACCTCGTCCACGGGAACGAGGCGCTGACGAACGCACGCGAGAGCCGGGCCGCGGAGACGGCGCGGGCCGAGGCTCAGCAGGCGCGCAGTGCGGAATATGCCCGGATTTGCGTCGAGCGGTTCGAATGCGTGCCGCAGCGCCTGCCCGAGAAGCTCGGCTTCGATCCCGAGGATGTCCGCGACCCCGACGCCGAATCGGCGCAACTCGAGCGATTGACTGCCGACCGTGAGCGGCTCGGACCGGTTAATCTTGTTGCTGAGCAGGAACTGGCCGAAATCGACGAGGCGCGGAGGAGCGGGGCGGCGGAAGTCGAGGAACTGACCCAGGCCATCCATCGCCTGCGCGGGTCGATCGGCAGCCTCAACCGCGAAGGCCGGGTGCGGCTGCTCGCCGCCTACGAAAAGGTTGATGCCCATTTCCGCAGCCTGTTCCGGACTTTGTTCGACGGCGGCCAGGCGCATCTGGAGTTGGTCGAAAGCGACGATCCATTAGAAGCCGGTTTGGAGATCATGGCGCAACCGCCGGGCAAGCGCTTGTCGACCCTGACATTACTATCCGGTGGCGAGCAGGCGCTGACCGCAATCGCGCTCATTTTCGCATTGTTCCTGACCAATCCGGCGCCAATCTGCGTGCTCGACGAGGTCGACGCGCCATTGGACGACGCCAACGTCGAGCGCTTCTGCGACTTGCTCGAACGGATGACGCTGGAGACCGACACGCGCTATTTGATCGTCACCCACAATGCGGTGACGATGAGCCGCATGCACCGGCTCTATGGCGTGACGATGATCGAAAAGGGCATCAGCCGGCTGGTTTCGGTCGATCTTAGCGCCGCGACTCTGCTGGCCGCGGAATAATATGCTATTGCGAATGACTATCATTAACGATAGTTGCCGGACCCATGACAGGGATACGCTCCATTTCACTCGCCGTAGCGCTACTCGCCAGCGCCGCGCCCGCTCACGCTACAGGCGATTCCATCAACGGTGTGGAGCTCGCCAATGCCGGCGATGTCATCGTCGTCACCGGCCAGCGCCCCGAATATGGCGCGCGTACGACCAGCACGGCGACGCGGACAAACACTGCGATCAAGGACATCCCGCAGGCGCTGACCGTCATTTCCGAAAGTCAGATCGAGGATCAGGCGCTGCACTCGATCGCCGACGTGCTGATGTTCGTCCCCGGCGCAACGCCCGGCACCGGCGAGGGCAATCGCGACCAGATCACGCTGCGCGGCAACAACACCACCGCCGACTTCTTCGTCGATGGCCTGCGCGACGACGTTCAATATTTCCGCGACCTCTACAACGTCGACCGCGTCGAGGTCCTGCGCGGCCCCAACGCGATGATTTTCGGCCGCGGCGGCGGCGGCGGGGTCGTCAACAGAGTCACCAAGAAATCGAGCCTCAATGCCTATCGCGAATTCTCGGCCTCCGGCGACAGCCAGGGCGGCTTGCGGCTTACGGGCGACGTCGACCAGCCGCTCGGCCGCGGCGCCGGCTTGCGCTTCAACGGCGCCTACGAAAACGGCGACAGCTTCCGCCACCACGTCGACCTCGAGCGTTATGCGGTCAACCCGGTCGTCGGCGTTGCCGTGGGGGGCAATACCCGGATCGACCTGTCCTACGAATATCTCCACGATCGCCGCACGGCCGATCGCGGCGTGCCATCTGTCACCGACGCGGCCAGCGTCGATGAACCGCTCAAAGGCTTCGACCGGACATTGTTCGGCGATCCCCGGCAAAGTTTCGCTCGGGCCGACGTGCATCTCGCTACCATCAGCGTCGAGCACAAGTTCAACGACAGCCTGAGCCTGCGCAACCGGACGCTGGCGGGAAACTACGACAAATTTTACCAGAACATTTACGGCGCCAACCTCGATGAGGCGACCGCCGAGGTCGTGCTCGATGCATACAACAGCCGCAACGACCGCCGGAATTTGATCAGCCAGACCGATCTCGTCTGGGACAGCCGCCTCGGCGGCGTCGACCAGACCTTGCTGATCGGGTTCGAGGTCGGGCGCCAGAAATCGCACAATGTCCGCTTGACCGGCAGCTTTGCCGGCGGCGACAATCGCGTTCCACTGAGCGATCCCATCATCGACGCAAGCGTCATTTTCTCACCGGTGGCGAGCGACGCCAACAACCGGACTCGGGCGACGATCGCGGCGGTTTACATCCAGGATCAAGTCCGCCTCTCGCCGGTGTTCGAGATCATCGCCGGACTGCGGTTCGACAGCTTCAAGCTCAAGGTCGACGACCTGCGCGGGGCAGGGTCCGAATTCAGCCGCAAGGACGAACTGATTTCACCGCGGCTCGGATTGATCGTCAAGCCGCGGACCGACCTGTCGCTCTACGCCAGCTATAGCCGCTCCTATCTTCCGCAATCGGGCGACCAGTTCAGCGGCCTGACGCTTTCAACCGAGGCGCTGAAACCCGAGAAATTCGACAATTATGAAGTCGGGGCGAAATGGGAGCCGGTCGCCGGGCTGCTCGCGACCGCCGCGATCTACCAGCTTGACCGAACCAACACCCGGTCTCCCGGCGCGACGCCCGGAACGGTCGTCCTGACCGGCGCGCAGCGCAGCCGCGGCCTCGAGCTGGGGCTCGAGCGCAGCGTCAGCGACCGCTGGCAGATCTCCGCCGGCTACGCGTGGCAGAAGGCGAAGATCATCGAAACCACAGTCGCGGCTCCCGAAGGGCGCGAGGTTCCGCTCGTTCCGCGCCACAGCTTTTCGCTATGGAACCGCTACGATCTCTCCGAGCGGCTGGGCCTCGGGCTTGGTCTTATCGCCCGCTCGAAGTCCTTTGCGTCGATCAGCAATGCGGTGAAGCTGCCCGGCTATGCGCGCGTCGACGGCGCGATATTCGCCAAGCTCGCCCACGGCATCAAGGCGCAGGTCAATGTCGAGAATCTGTTGGGCGCCGATTATTTCCCCACCGCCCACAACGACAACAACATTGCGCCAGGCGCGCCGCGAACTGTTCGGGCCACGCTGCGCTTCGGGCTTTAGGCCAGTTCCGCCGCGCGCGCCTTGATGCGCTTCAAATCGTAGATGAATTTCGCCCGCTCCTCGGCGCGCCGGTCGCGTTCGGGAATGCGCAGCAGGAAGCTGGGATGGACGGTCACCCAGCACTCGCCGCCGTCGGCAAGCATGATCGGCGCTTCGCGCGCTCGGCTGATGGTCAGGGTTTTGCCGGTCAGTGAACGGGCCGCGGTTGCGCCCAGGGCCACCGTCACCGGCGGTTTGATAAGCCCGCGCTCCTGGTCGATCCACCATTTGCACGCCTCGATTTCGCCGGCGTCGGGCTTGCTGTGGATTCGCCGCTTGCCGCGCGCCACGAATTTGAAATGCTTGACGGCGTTGGTCACGTAAGTGGTCGAGCGGTCGATGCCGGCCTCGCCCAGCGCGGCGTCGAACAATTGGCCGGCCGGACCGACGAATGGCCGCCCGGTGAGATCCTCCTGGTCGCCGGGCTGCTCGCCGACGAAGACGATCGAGGCATCGAGCGGGCCTTCGCCGAACACCGTCTGGGTCCCGCATTTGTATAGCTCGCAGCGGGTGCAGCCGCGCGCTTCCTTGAGCAGCGCTTCCCAAGACGCGCGCAGATTGGCGCCGCTTGCCAGCCGGCGCTCGGCGGCAATCGCTGCGGTCAGCGCTTCCCTGGCAGCCGATCGGTCGATCATCTCCAGCTCCCGGTTGCGCGCGCCGGCGATCAGCGGCTGAACGAGCGACGTCTCGGGCATGTTGCGCCAATATTTCTTCGGCATCTCCGTGAGCATCGCGCCGACTTTCAGGCGGGCCGGATTGAAGATCGACGCGTAATATGTCTTCCACATCGCCTCGAGCGGATCGCCATCAGGCGCATCGGCGCGGGTCGCGCCCGGGCCTTCGGTCAGTGCCGCTCCATCCCAGTGGATCGACAGCTCGGGCGTCAGGATTGACCAGCGCATGGTCGTGAAGCGACGGACGAAAAAGCCGGCCGCTCGGCGGACGATGTGATGCTCGGGCTCGAAGAATGCGACGAAGCGGTCGTCGAGCTCACGGAAGCGGACGAAAGCGTGCATCTTGTTCTCGTCGCGGCGGACGGCTTTGGCTAGCCGTTCGAGCCGGTCGAGCAAGGGATCGGCGCGGTCCTCGAGCGCATGGCGGTTGCAGCGAAGCTTCCACAGCATCGCGTAGAGCAGGGCGAAACGCTCGGGGTCGGAATGGCAGATCGCCGCCTGGGCGAGTTCGACGAACGCCCGCGGCACCGGGAAGCTCGGCCCGGCGTCGGGCGCATGGTCACCGCCGAACAAGTCCGTTTCGCTGTCGGCAATGTTCCAGACGATGGCTTCCGGCGGAACACCGGCCTCGGCAAGATTACGCGCCGCCCCTCGCCAGCCGTCAAAATCGTCCTGATCCGCGAGTGTCACGCGGCGCGCATCGATCATCGGACCAGTTGGTAACATCAGCCGCCGAACAGCTCCAATTGCTGCTGCCGGGGCGCGACCAGCGCCTTCAAATCCGCGCGATCGGTCAGCAGCGTCGGCCGCCAGTCCGAAGCAATGATGAAAGGCCGCACCTTGGCAATCGACGAGGTCAGGCGGGCAACATCGTCAAGCCGCAAGGTCCGCCACCGCCGCGAGGAGAGGATCCGACCCACGGCCTTGGTGCCGAGACCATGCACCCGCCACAGCAGCTCCTTCGGCGCGCGGTTGACGTCGACCGGGAAGGTTTCGCGGAACTTAAGCGCCCAGGCAAGCTTGGGGTCGATGTCGAGCGGCATCATGCCGCTGACGTCTGCTGCTTGCTCTACCTCGCTCGCAGCGAAGCCGTAGAAGCGCATCAGCCAGTCCGACTGGTAGAGCCGATGCTCGCGCAGAAGTGGCGGTCGTCGCAGCGGCAAGACCGCGCTGGCGTCGGGAATGGGCGAAAAGGCGGAGTAGTAGACGCGGCGAAGACGGAAGCGGTCGTAAAGGGCGGCCGAGCGGCGGACGATGTCGCGGTCGGTGGCGGCATCGGCGCCGACGATCATTTGGGTCGACTGGCCGGCCGGGGCGAAACTTGGCGCCGACTTATATTTGCGCTG
Source organism: Sphingomicrobium sp. (assembly GCA_039921365.1). Taxonomy (GTDB): domain Bacteria; phylum Pseudomonadota; class Alphaproteobacteria; order Sphingomonadales; family Sphingomonadaceae; genus Sphingomicrobium. The sequence continues at coordinate 9,777 of JBDSBX010000087.1, forward strand.
GCCGTCGCGGGCGTCGGCAATCGACGCTTTCATCTCGCCCATGGCGCTGTCGATGCGTGCCGCCGATTTTTCGGGCGCCAGCCGCTCTAGCCCCGCGACCGTCGGCAGCTCGACGTTGATTGAAACCCGGTCGGCATGCAGTCCAGCCTGACGGACCAGCTCCGGGTCGGCGTCGGGGATAGTCTTCAAGTGGATGTAGCCGCGGAAATCATGATCTTCGCGCAGGCTCCGCGCGACCTCGACCAACTGCTCCATCGTGTAATTGGATGACGCGATAATGCCGGACGACAGGAACAGCCCTTCGATATAGTTGCGCTCGTAGAACGCCAGGGTCAGGCGGACGACTTCGGGGGCCGTGAAGCGGGCGCGGCGAACGTTCGAACTCTTGCGGTTGATGCAATAAGCGCAGTCGAAAATGCAGCTGTTAGTCAGCAGGATTTTCAATAGCGAGATGCAGCGGCCGTCGGGGGCATAGGCGTGGCAGATGCCCATCCCCTCGGTTGAGCCAATACCACGGCCGCCGCGGCTATCGCGCTTGGCCGTTCCCGACGACGCGCAGGAGGCGTCGTATTTTGCCGCGTCGGCAAGGATTGCGAGCTTCGCCTGAAGGTCGAGGTTGGCCATGCGTTCCTATTATGTTCTCACCAGCGCAGAGTCGAGCCAAGACCTTAGAATCGGCTTATTTTATCCGCCAATGGCGTCTTCGACTTCCTGCTTGATGACAGGCGCGGCATCGCGGATCCGGCGAAAGCGCGCTTCGACCATGCTGAACAGGCCGAACAGCATCAGTCCACCGGCGACGGCGTAGAGCAAGAGTCCGGATAACAGGTCGAGCGCCTGCTCCATGCCCCCGGCTTCGGTCGATTGTTCATTGGCGGCGCCGCGCGCGACAAGAAAGGCGACAACGAGGAAAATGACGCCGCGCGCCGTGTAGCCGATCCGGCCGAGCCATTTGACCGTCGCCGACCGGGCCGCCTCGTCGAGGGGCTCCAGGAACGCACATTTGCCCGCCTTGCGAATTTGGTTGGCCCCGGCGATCGCCAGGACCAGCGCGGCCAATACCAGCGCCAGGGAACCGCCCGGCAGGTCGAGGACCGTGTCGGCCTGCTCTTCCGGCGTCATGCTCCCGGCGCGACCGGCGACCAGCACGCGCACCGCCTTGTACGAAAGGTAGAGATAGATCGCGCCGATGCCGCCCGCGGCTGCCCGCTTGCGCATCGCTTTCCAGCTGCGGCCGGGGGTCTCCATGCCGAACGTCGCGTCGGCAAGCCGCCACAGCCCATAGGTTGCCAGGCCCGCGGCCATGGCGATCAGCAAGAGACGCCCCCATCCCCGTCCGAGATATTCGAGCGCGCCGGTTACATCCTCGGTCCGGCCGGTGCCGATCGCCAGGAGCGCGATGACGACATAGAGAAGTCCGCGCGCGGCAAAGCCCAGCCGCGTCAGTATCTGAAACTGGCTTTCCCGCGAACGGATGCTCACGCCGCGGCAGGTTCGGCCGCGTGGGCGGCGACCATGCGATCGTTGACCAGCACCTTGAACAGGACGAACGCGACCAGACCGACCGCGGCGCTGGCGACGTGAATCAGCCAGAAGGTCGTCGTCGGCAGCGTCGAATAGAGCCCGCCGATGTAGCCCACGATCTTGTTCGCAGAGAAGAAGGCCAGATAATAAAGCCCGATGACCGTGGCGTTGATCGCCCGCGGCGCGATCTTCGAGAACAAGGCGAGGCTGACCGGCAGGATGCACGAGAAGCCGATACTGTTGAACAAGTGAAACATCAGCGGCCAGAACAGCCCGATCTTGCCCTCGCCCTGGGTCAGTGCGGCGATGTACAGGCACAACCCGCCGGCGATGGTGAAGACGCTGCCGATGATCATCTTGCCGAGCTCGTCGGGCTCTTTGTGATCCTTGCCGTACCATTTGAAGAAGGCGGCGACGGCGACCAGCATCGAGAAGCTCAATGCCGCGTCGATGGTGATCATCCAGCTCGTCGGCAGCGTCGTGCCGAAAAAGGTCAGCTGGAAGTGCTGGTCCGCCCAGACCAGATAGGCGTTGAAGATTTCCTGGTTAGTCAGCAGCGCCACCGCCATCGCCGGGATCAGCATCACCAGCGCGAGGACGCGCATCTTTTCGGCCTTCCCGAGATTACGGGTGAGGATGAAATAGAGTGGTATCAGGCCGACCAGCGCGATGACGATGCCGACAGCGAACACCACCCCGATGACCGCCAGCGTGACGGCGGTGGCAGTGGCCAAAGCGCCCAGCGTCTTGATCGGATTGATGCTCCGGTCTTCGCCTTCCTCGACAGGCAAATGGGGGCGGGCTTTGAGGAAGAGGAGAACGCCGAGCACCATTACGATGCCGGCGGTGCCGAACCCGTAGTGCCAGCCAACCTTTTCGCCGAGCGTGCCGCTGATCAGCGGCGCGGCGATGACGCTGACGTTGATGGCGATGTAAAAGATCTGGAAGGCCATCGCGCGGCGGTTGTCATTCTCCTTGTAGAGCGCGCCGACCTGGCTCGCGATATTGCCCTTGAACAGGCCGACGCCGATGATCAGCGCCAACAAAGCGAACAGGAAGGCACCCTCGATCGCCATCAGGAAATGGCCGATCGACATCATCACGCCGCCGGCAAACAGCGCCACCCGGCGCCCCGAAAAACGGTCGGCGATGATGCCGCCGAGGATCGGCGTCAGATAGACGAGGCCCGTGTAGTCGCCGAAAATAGCCGAGGCGAGCGGCTGCCCTTCGAGCCCCTGATAGTGCCACGACCGCAGCCAATCGAGCCCGAGCACGCCATCCATCCGCCCGGCGATCAGCAGATAATTGACCATGTAGAGCGTCAGCAGCGTCTGCATCGAATAATATGAGAACCGCTCGCAGCCCTCAATGAAGGCGAGGTAGCCGAGGCCCTTGGGGTGGCCGACGAACGCACGATCGTTGCGGTCGAAATGTTCGAAATCAGGTTCGGCGTCGGCTACGCTCATGGCATCGTCCTCATATTGCGCGCGAGCTCTAGGTCTTCGCGTCCGATTGTGGTTGCAATGCCCGCGCCAGCGGACGGTTCAAGGCAAAAACGATCAATGCGCCGGCAAATCCAATCGCGGCGTCCATCGTCCAGAAGGTGGCCGGGCTCATTGTCTCGTAAAAGCTGCCGACCCAGCCCATCAGCACGCTGCCGACGAATAGCGACAAAAAGGCGCCGCCCATCAGCGTCGAATTGACCTTGGCTGGTGCGGCTTCCGAAATCAGCGCGAGCAACACCGGCCAATAATAAATGAAGGCAAAGCCCATCCCGGCATAAGCCAGTAGCGCCCAGATTACCGACACCTTGCCCGTCGCATCGGGCAACAGGCAGCCGGCCACCAGCAGCAAAGCCGAAGCACCAACCAGCGCCGAACCGATGCCGATTTTGGCGACGGCGCGCGGTTCGTGTTCGCGCCGCGCCTGCAATCGCCACAGCGCGACCAAAGGCGGTACTGCGATGATACTGGCGAAAGCGTCGACCGAGTTAAACCAGGATGCTGGCACCGCGCCGAGCGAGGTTGCCAGGCTGACCTGGGCGCCGATCCAGACGATGCCGATATTCCAGATCATCGGGTAAGCGATGTTGGGCAGGATGGTCAGCGCGATGACCAGGATCAGCAGCCACGCGCGGCGCCGTTCGGCGGCGGTCAGCGGCGGCAGCGCGGGCGTGTCCGAGCGGCGAACTCGACCA
>JBDSBX010000088.1:0-2568 GCA_039921365.1 Sphingomicrobium sp.
GCGTCCCTCGACTTCGCTCGGGACGAACGGAATCGGGCGACATCGGCCCGTCCCACGCAAAACGCTCATCGCACGCCATACACCAGCCGCGCATCAATTCCCCGTGCATGTGCAGCAGCCGCTTCGACCCCGCGCGCTCGTGCAGATCGTCGACGTTCTGCGTCACGAGCAACAACTCGCCCGGCCATTCGGAGTCGAGCCGCGCCAGCGCCTCGTGCGCCGGGTTCGGCCCGATCGTCTCGAGCTTCGCCCGCCGAGCGTCGTAAAACGCATGGACCAGCGCCGGATCGCGCCGATACGCCTCAGGAGTGCACACATCCTCGACCCGGTGCCCCTCCCACAGCCCGTCCGGCCCGCGAAAGGTCGCGACACCGCTTTCCGCCGACACGCCGGCGCCGGTCAGGATGACGATGTTGCGGATATCAGTCGAAGCCATGACGCCGCCCCTAACCGAGCCAGCCTAATTGCGCGACCACGGCGCCCCGGTAGCGGCCGAAAAGGTCGCCAGCCGGCTGGGCGCGCGCTCGACGGAGATAGAGTCGCACCGGATCATGTCGGTGACTCTGCTTATCGAGTGTGATCTAAGTTATTTGCGATCAGCTTGCCCGGCTCGCGGCAAGCCTGTGTGTAGGGGTGGCCCATCAAGAAGATATTCCGTTCGCGGTTGCCCGAGCGGCTGGCCGGTCGGTTTCCCCCGCCGCTGGTCGAGATCGCCGTCGGACTGCTAGCCGCGGTGGCAGTGACCGCCGCGCGCATGCCGCTCGAGCCCTTTCTCGGCCAACGCGCGCCTTATGCCCTGGTGTTTCTCGGGGTGGTGATCGCCTGCGTCCTCGCCGGCTGGCGCAGCGGTCTGGTGACACTGGTCGCTGGCCAGCTGTTCACCCTGTACACCGTGGTCGAACCCAGGTGGAGTTTAGCTGGCCTCGATTCGCAGGGCTTAGGCAGCCTTCTCTTTTCCACCACGTCACAGCTGCTGATCCTCGCCGTGATCGCACTCTACCAGCGCGAGGTCGTTACCGCCCTCGCCGAGCAAGCGCGGCAGATGGACCTGCTGAGCGAGGCGCTGCGCGAGATCGATCACCGGACCAAGAACAACTACCAGACCGTGGTGGCGCTGATCATGCTCCAAGCCAAGCAAACCAAGGATCCGGCGGTCAGGCAGGCGCTCCAGGACGCCGCCGATCGCGTCAATGCCGTGTCGCTCGCCTCGGAAAAGCTCGCGCTGCGCAGCGAGAATCTCGGCACCGTCCGGCTCGGCGATCATATTGGCGACCTGTGCGAGCAGATCAAGCGCGGCCTAACGAGCGAGCGCATTCAATTGCACTGCGACGTGACCGATCTCAACGCCAGCACGGAAAAGGCGATCTACATTGCGATCATCGTCAACGAGCTCGTGACCAATGCATTAAAGCATGCCTTCCGCGAAGCGGCGGACGGAATCATCCGCGTCAGCTCCAGGGCCGACCCGGAGGGAGTGGCGATCATCGTCGAGGACAATGGCTCGGGCATTGCCGCCCCATCGGCCACGCGGAGCGGGCTCGGCACCCGGCTGGTCGAGCGCTTCGTCAGGCAGATCGATGCCCGCCATCAGGTGTCGTCGTCGGCCAGCGGGGCGGTCCACAACATCCTCATTCCGAGCCTTGCCTGAACCTGTGGCGCGAATCCGCATCGGGATTGGCGGCTGGACCTATCCGCCGTGGCGCGGGCCGTTCTATCCAGCCGGCCTCGCGCAATCGAAGGAACTTCACTTCGCCGCCCAAGCCTTTGAGGCAATTGAGATCAACGCGACCTTCTATGGCCGCCAGAGCCCCAAGAGCTGGGCGGCGTGGGCGGCGGCGGTGCCTGACGGCTTCCAGTTCGCGATCAAGGGTTCGCGCTACTGCGTCACCCGCCCGCAGCTTGCTGATGCCGGCGAAGGCGTCGGCAATTTCCTTGCCCAGGGGTTGAGCGCGCTTGGGCCCAAGCTCGGACCCTTGCTGTGGATGCTCGCCGCGCGGCGCAAGTTCGAGCGCGACGACATCGCTGCCTTCCTCGCGCTGCTGCCGAAGACACTCGACGGCATCACGCTGCGCCACGTCATCGAACCGCGCCACGAAAGCTTTCGCGACGACAGGTTTTTCGAGTTGTGCCGCGACCATGACGTCGCCGTCGTGTTCGGCGACGACGACGAATTCCCGTGCATTGACGCCGACACGGCGAGCTTCGCTTATGCCCGCCTGCAGCGGATGCGCGAGGAGATCCCGACTGGCTATGACGCCGCCTCGCTCGATGCGTTCGCGGCCCGCGGGCGGCGTTGGCTAAAGGCTGGCCGCGACAGCTACATTTTCATGATCAACGGCGCCAAGCTCCGCGCGCCCTCTGCCGCGCTCGCGCTCGGCCGGAAATTGGGCGTTTAATTTCCATTTGGAACAATTCGGTAAACTGTGCATGGACGGTCAGTCGGCGAAATTGCCAGCAGTCTTGGGGGAGATTAAAATGAAAACCTGGATCATCGGCGCGGCCATGCTCGCCGCCTTCGCCACTTCGCCGGTCGCCGCGCAGCAAAGCTCAATGAAGGATGGCGCGCTG
>JBDSBX010000089.1:0-3967 GCA_039921365.1 Sphingomicrobium sp.
CAGTGACGCGGCAATCCAGCGCCAACCAAGAAATCTGGATTGCTTCGCCAAGCCTGTCCTCGGGCTGGCTTAGCCAGACCCGGGGGCTCGCAATGACGAGCGGGAAAGAATGACATGAAAACCGCCCAGCTCCTCAATTACGCCCGCGACGGCTGGTTCGCCGGCGAAGGCCAGCTGGCCGAATTGCCGAGCGCGATCGACGGCTCGCCGGTGGCGACGACCGGCAGCGGCGGGCTCGATTTCGGCGCGATGCTGACCCACGCCCGCAGCGTCGGCGGGCCGGCGCTGCGCCAGCTGACGTTCCACCAGAGGGCGCGGATCATCAAGGGGCTCGGCCTCGCCATCATGGCTCGAAAGGAGGAATTGTACGAGCTCAACTACGCGACCGGCGCAACCCGCAAGGATGGCTGGATCGACATCGAGGGCGGCGCCGGCACGCTCTTTTCTTTCTCATCCAAGGGCCGCCGCGAGCTGCCCGACGGCCATGTCCTGCTCGACGGCCCGCTCGAAACGCTGTCGAAAAACGGCACCTTCATAGGTCAGCACATTTACACGCCGCTCCAGGGCGCGGCGGTCCACATCAACGCGTTCAACTTCCCGATCTGGGGGATGCTCGAAAAACTCGCCCCGACCCTGCTCGCCGGCGTGCCGGCGATCGTCAAGCCGGCCAGCTCGACCGCTTTCCTGTGTGAAGCCGCATTCCGGGTGATGATCGACAGCGGCCTGTTGCCGCCGGGCGCGGTCCAGCTGATCGTCGGCGGCGTCGGCGACCTGTTCGACTATCTGACCGGCCAGGACGTCGTCAGCTTCACCGGCTCGGCATCGACCGCGCTCAAATTGCGCACGCATCCCGTCGTCCAGCGCGAATCTGTAAAATTCGTCGCCGAGCAGGACAGCCTCAACGCGTCGCTGCTCGGCCCTGACGCCGCGCCCGGCACCACCGAGTTCGACCTTTTCGTCCAAGAAGTGGTGACCGAGATGACGGTCAAGGCCGGCCAGAAATGCACCGCCATCCGCCGCGCCATGGCACCGGCCGAGCATCTCGACGCGGTCGAGGCGGCGATCCGCGCGAAGCTGCAGGTGACCATAGTCGGCGACCCGCGCGATAAGGCAACGCGGATGGGGGCGCTGGTAAATCGCGCCCAGCGCGACGACGTCCGCGCCCAGATTGCCAAGCTGGTGGCATCGGGCGCGCGCATCGTTGCCGGCGATCCCACTGCCTCGCCAGGCACCGCCGGCGGCGCCTTCCTCGAGCCGATCCTGCTGCGCACCGACGATCCGTGGACATCGACCGCGGTCCACGACGTCGAAGCCTTCGGCCCGGTCTCGACCGTCATGCCCTACCGCGACCTTGATGACGCCATCGCGCTCGCCAATCGCGGCATGGGCAGCCTCGCACTCTCGCTGTTCACGCATTCGCCGGAGACCGCCCGCGATTTCGTCCAGGGCGCCGCGGCCTATCACGGGCGGATGCTGGTCATCGACCGCTCCAACGCCGCCGAATCGACCGGCCATGGCTCGCCCCTCCCCGTCCTCGTCCACGGCGGCCCTGGCCGTGCCGGCGGCGGCGAGGAAATGGGCGGGGTCCGCGGCGTCAAGCATTACATGCAGCGCACCGCCATCCAGTCGTCGCCCGCAATGATCGCCGCGATCACCGGCGCTTTCATCGACGGCTCGCCGAAGCACCTCATCGACGTCCACCCGTTCCGCAAGACGATGAGCGAGCTTGCCATCGGCGACACGTGGAAGACCGGCAGCCGCACCGTCTCAATCGCCGACATCGAGCATTTCGCCGAATTTACCGGCGACAAATTCTATGCCCACATGGACGAGGAAGCCGCGAAGGCCTCGCCGATTTTCGAGGGCCGCGTCGCCCACGGCTATCTCATCCTGAGCTTCGCCGCGGGCCTGTTCGTCGATCCCGATCCGGGTCCCGTGCTGGCCAATACCGGGCTCGAGAATCTCAAATTCCTGACCCCGCTCTATCCCGGCGATGCCATGCGTGTCGAGCTCACCGTCCGCTCCAAGTCATTGAAAAGCGAGGAGACCGGAGTCGTCCGCTGGGCGGTCGAAGTCTTCAACCAGAAGAACGAACTGGTCGCCACATACGACCTTCTGACCGAGAACCTGCCCTAAGCAGGAACGCGCCGCTGTCGCCGTTCGTTCGGAGGCCGAACAGTCATTTTGGGAGAGCGAGATATGAAAATCCGTGATGTCATGACCAGCGACGTGCAGACCGTCGGCCCCGACCAGACCGCCCAGGAAGCTGCCGCCTTCATGCTCAGCAGCGACGCCGGCTCGATCCCGGTCACTGAGGGCGACAAATTGATCGGCATGATCACCGATCGCGATATCGCCGTGCGCGGCGTCGCCAAGGGTCACGGCCCCGACACGCCGGTTCGCGACTTGATGACCAGCGGAGTCGTCAGCGTGAATATCGACGACGATCTCGGTGCGGTGGCTAGCAAGATGAGCGAAGCCCAGGTCCGCCGCTTGCCCGTGGTCGATGGTGAGCAAAAGCTGTGCGGGATCGTCAGCCTCGGCGATCTCAGCCGCGAAAGCGAAGGCCAGCAGGCCAATCAAGCGCTCGAAGGCGTCAGCGCTCCGGGCGGCCAGCACCAGCAGTAAACGGTTCAGCGGCCTAGCGGCCTAACGGCCTAGCGGCTCGGCAGCTCGGCGATTGTCTGGCTGACGAGCTTCGCGTCTGCGTCAGGGCCGTGGTGCTCGACGATCAATGTCTCTGCGGCCCTGGTGGCCGCGGTGGCTGCGGCCGACCGCAGCCCGTCAATCGCGGCGCGCTCTTCGGCAGCAATCTTGTCCTCGGCCATCCGCGTTCGCCGCTCGATCATCGCCGCGGCTTCCTGGTCGGCGGCCTTGGCTTTCTTTTCATATTCTGCTCGCAACGCCTCGGCTTCCTTGCGCAGCGCTGTCGCCTCATCGAGTTGGGAGCGGATCGCCGCGATTCTGCCGTCCAGCGCCCTGGTGATGGCCGCTGGCACTTTCTTCCAGATCATCACCGCGAAGACGACTAGCATCGCGATCGCGACCCAGCCGCCAGCGTTCAAACCAAGCGCGGTGGCTTCTTGATGCTCGACCGGCACGTGGGTGCCGGCTGCGGTGGATTGTTCCTCAGCCATGCACCAGGCTCACGGCTTTCAGCGCCTCATCCTTGCCGACTTTGATGCCGGCGACCTTGGCGACCACGTCTTGAGTCATTTCCGCCGCGGCTTGCGCGATTTCGGCCCGCGCCGCTTCGCTCGCCGCCCGAATCCGCGTCTCGGCTTTCTCGAGCTTGGCCTGGTTGGCTGCATTGGCCTTGGCGACCAGCTTCTCGATCTTGCGCGCCGCCTCCTGCTTGGCGGCGGCGGTCGTTTTCATCGCCTCCGCCCGGCTGCTGTCCATGCGCTGGCGATAAGCAGCTTCAGTCTCGTCGGCCTTGGCCTTGGCAAGCTCCGCAGCGGCGAGATCGTCCGCGATCTGCTGGTCGCGCTTGTCGACCGTCGACTGGATGCGCGGCACCATGCCGCGGCCGATCACGAAATAAATGAAGCCAAGCGTGATCGCCAGCCAGAACAGCTGCGACAGGATGACATCGGAGAGTTGGGTCAGCTGGGGCATGATTTCCTCTTGCGCGGCAGGGGGTCACGCCCCCGCCGAGCCAATCAACGTGCGTAGAGGATGATCATGGCGACCGCGAACGCCATCAGGCCGAGCAACTCCGCGGCGGCGAAGCCGAAGATCAGGCGAGGGAACTGGCCGTCGGCCGCGGCTGGGTTGCGCAGCGCGCCCTGAAGGAACGAGCCAAACACCGTGCCAACGCCGGCGGCGGCAGCGCCAACGCCAATGGCGGCGAGACCGGCGCCGATAACCTGTGCAGATGCGAGATCCATGATTGATACTCCTTGAAGAAAGACGACATTGCCTAGTGAAGATTGACCGCGTCGTTGATGTACATCGACGTCAGCAG
>JBDSBX010000090.1:0-5508 GCA_039921365.1 Sphingomicrobium sp.
AAGAACAACTCAAGCCGCGTCGCGCAAAAGGAAGATCATCTCTTCCGGCGCCTCTTCCCAGCTGGCCACGGATTGTCCCCGAAGGAACTTTCCACTGCCTGCCGGCAGAGATCGGTTCTTTGGTCACTGCCGCTCCGTCTTGCCCGAAGGCCGTCTAGAAAGGCTGCGACCGCCGTCCCGATCACCCATTCCTTATGACCCTGCCGCCGAGTCGCACAAAGCGGAATCTGCAGCTCCAAGCCTGTGGATAACGGGGATATCGGTAACAACCATGGAACGAACGGCGATGTAACCCGAATCGCGTTTGCTCAATGCTCCGGAAAGCGGTCGAACGTTTGCATTTCATGGGCCTTTTCCATCCATCCGATCCGGTCGGCCACCTGGATGTGCGCGTTCGGCACCACCGCGCCAGGGTCATCCAGAGTTGCGATCTGGACGTCGGTCATGCCGGGGAAGATGACTTCATTGGTGTAGAACAGACTGGTGCCGCAGTGCGGGCAAAAATGGCGCCGGCCGTTTTCGGATGATTCATAGGCCTTGGTCTCGCCATTGATCTGGATCTGGTCGTTGCGCACCAACCCCCAGCCGACCATGGGCGCACCGGAATGGCGACGGCAGTCCGTGCAGTGGCAGAGGGCCGAATAGAGCGTTTCCGCGGACATTTCATATTTGACGGACCCACAGTGGCACTGACCCTTTGGCATGATTGATCCCCTTTTGTTCCAAGCCCCCGTCTGCCATAATTCTACTGATATGACCAGCACTTCGATTGCCGATTCCGCCCCCCTGCCTTACTTCGACCCCGTGCCCGAATCTTCCAGTCTCACGCCCGAGCCCGCCTATCTTTCCGGCCTGAACCCGCCGCAGCGCGAAGCCGTGCTGACCACCGAAGGGCCGGTGCTGGTGCTGGCCGGAGCCGGCACCGGCAAGACCGCCGCGCTGACCGCCCGCCTCGCCAATCTGATCGCCACCCGCCGCGCCTGGCCGAGTCAGATCCTGGCGGTCACTTTTACTAACAAAGCGGCGCGGGCGATGCGCGAACGCGTCTCGCTGGTCAGCGGCGGCGCGATCGAAGGCATGCCGTGGCTCGGCACCTTCCATTCGGTCGCCGCCCGGATGCTGCGAAGCCACGCCGAGCTGGTCGGCTTGAAAGCCAATTTCTCGATCCTCGACACCGACGACCAGCTGCGGGTTATCAAGCAGCAGATCCTCGCCGCCAACCTCGACGAGAAGCGCTGGCCGGCGCGGCAGCTTGCCGGCCTCATCGACCGCTGGAAGAACCGCGGCTGGACCCCCGCCCAGGTCGAGCCCGGCGAGTCCGAGATCTTCGCCAACGGCCGCGGCGCCGAGCTATACGCCGCTTATCAGGACCGGTTGAAGACGCTCAACGCCTGCGATTTCGGCGATCTCCTGCTCCACATGCTGGTGATCTTCCGCACCCAGGCCGACGTCCTCGCCGCCTACCGTGAGCGGTTCAAATACTTATTGGTCGACGAATATCAGGATACCAACCAGGGCCAGTACGAATGGCTGAAATTGCTCGCCGAGCCGCGTCGCAACCTGTGCTGCGTCGGCGACGACGACCAGTCGATTTACTCATGGCGCGGCGCCGAAGTCGCCAACATCCTGCGCTTCGACCGCGATTTCCCCGGCGCCGCCGTCATCCGGCTCGAGCAGAACTACCGCTCGACCAGCCACATCCTCGGCGCCGCGGCCGGCCTCATCGCCCACAACAGCGGTCGCCTCGGCAAGACCTTGTGGACCGATGTTGGCGAGGGCGAGCCGGTCAAGCTCATCGGTGTCTGGGACGGGCCAGAGGAAGCGCGGCGAGTCGGCGAAGACATCGAGCATGCCCAGCGCGCCGGCAGCAGCCTCGACGACGCCGCCATCCTCGTCCGCGCCCAGTTCCAGACCCGCGAATTCGAAGAGCGATTCATCGCCATTGGCCTGCCGTACCAGATCATCGGCGGCTTCCGTTTCTACGAACGCGCCGAGATCCGCGACGCGCTCGCCTATCTCCGCCTGGTCGTCCAGCCGGCCGACGATCTCGCCTTCGAGCGGACCGCCAACACCCCCAAGCGCGGTCTCGGCGACGTCGCCATGGCTCGCATCCACAGTTACGCGCGCGCGACCGGCCAGCCCTTGATGCTCGCCGCCGCGGCGATGCTCGACAGCGATGAGCTGACCCCGCAGGCGCGCCGCAGCCTCGGCCGCTTCGTCGCCGACGTCTTTCGCTGGCGCGAGCAGGCCGCGAAACTGCCGCACCCCGAACTCGCTCGAATCATCCTCGACGAATCCGGCTACACCGCGATGCTCCAGGCTGACCGCACCACCGAAGCCGCGGGCCGCCTCGAAAACCTCACCGAACTCGCCCGCGCGATGGAGGAATATGAGAACCTCGGCGCCTTCCTCGAGCATGTCAGCCTGGTCATGGACAATGACGAAAACCGTCCGGGCGAAAAGGTCACGATCATGACCATCCACGCGGCCAAGGGGCTCGAGTTCGAAAGGCTGTTCCTGCCCGGCTGGGAGGAAGGCGTTTTCCCGTCGCAGCGGGCGATGGACGAAGGCGGCCTTGCCAGCCTCGAGGAAGAGCGCCGCCTCGCCTATGTTGCCATCACCCGCGCCCGCCGCAGCGCCACCATCCTCCACGCCGCCAACCGCCGCATTTATGGCCAGTGGACCAGCTCGCTGCCCAGCCGCTTCCTCGGCGAGCTACCACGCGAACATATCGAGGAAGAGACGACGATGACCGGCGGCGAAAGCCTGTGGCGCGCGCAATGGTCGGAGCGCGCCGATCCCTTCGCGCATCTTGCCGCCGCTCAGTCCAACCGCGCCAGCACCCGCGGCCCAGGTTGGCAGCGCGCCTCTTCCGGAGGCTTCAACCCCGATCCGCAACGCATCATCGAAGTGCGCGCCAGCGCGGTCAGCCTCGGCAACAAGGGCCGCGTCGATCTCAGCCTCGGCCAGCGCGTGTTCCACGGCAAGTTCGGCTACGGCATCATCGCCGCCATCGAAGGCAATAAGCTGGAGGTCGACTTCGAGCACGCGGGGCGCAAGAAGGTACTCGACAGCTTTGTGAGTGTGGGGTGAGCTTCCGCGCCTGCCTGCTCGTCCTGGTGCTGGTCGGCTGCAGTGCCCGAGAACCGGACGCACTCACTCGCGTCGACCATGTCATCGTCGGCGTCGGCAACCTTGAGCATGGCATGGCGGAGATCGAGCGTCTCACCGGAGTCCGCCCCGTAATCGGTGGCGTCCACCCCGGCGCAGGCACCCGCAATGCATTGCCGTCGCTTGGTGAAGGTACTTATCTAGAGATCTTCGCCCCGAACTCCGCCGAGCCAATCGCGTCGGCAGAAGTCGAACGGCTTCGCGTCCTCAGGCGGCCGACCCCAATCGGCTGGGCGGTATCGGCCAACGACGCGAAAGCGTTCGGCTCGGCATTGAAACCCGCAGGCATCGAGCTGACACAGCCGGAGCCCGGCTCCCGCCGCAAACCGGACGGCACGATGCTCAGTTGGGTAACTTACGGCTTAGCCAATTTCGACCATCCGCTTGCGCCTTTCTTCATCGTCTGGGCTAAGCCTTCTCAGCATCCATCGCGCACCTCGCCGAGCGGATGTACGCTGCAATCCCTCAACATCAGCGATCCTGCGGCCATCCCGCTCCGCCGCGCTGTCGAGCCGCTCCGTGTGCCGGTTAACGTCAGCGTGGGCGCCAGACCCGGGATGAAGCTCATTTTGTCCTGCCCGCGCGGGGAGGTGACTTTCGGATGAAGCAACTTGCGCGTTTCCACGGCAAGTTCAGTTACGGCATCAACGACGCCATCGAAGGCAATAAGCTGGAGATCGACTTCGAGCACGCGGGGAGCAAGAAGGTGCTGGACGGCTTCGTAAGCACCGACGCGTGACGCTCCCACATCGGCTCGAGCAAACGCTGATCATGGTCGCCGAGCTCTGTGGATCGGCGGCGGATCCGTGGTGGATCATCGGCAGCGCGGCGGTCGCACTGCACGGCGCGCCTGTCGACGATGGCCGCGACATCGACCTGTTGATGAGCGGTGGCGATGCGCGGGCGGCGCTGTCGCGGGTCGGTGTTCAGCCGGACGCTGGGACCGCCACGAACTTGTTTCGCTCGGCGACTTTCGGCACCTGGAACGGCCCGCCCTTGCCCGTGGAGATTTTCGGCGATTTCGAGTTTGCCCGCCCGAGCGGATGGACTCGGGTCGCGCCACGGACGCGCGAGCCGGTGGCGATTGGCGATCAAACCCTGTTCGTCCCTGCGGCCGCCGAGCTGAAAGATATATTAATCGCTTTCGGCCGGCCCAAGGACCTCGCGCGCGCCGGCTTGATCGAACAGTCAGGGACGGCGCGGCGCTAGCCGGCGATCGACCGCGACCAGCACCGCCGCAACGGCCGCGACGGCGCATAGCAGCACTGCGACGCTTATCATCAACGCCCCGGCGCTCTGCTCGGCGGGGTTGAGGAACCAATAAGCGTACCAGCCATCGATCGCGCCGCGCGCCATGGCATAGGCCGCGTAGAGCGCCGGCGGCAGCATCGCCCAGCCGATCTCGCGCCATTGCAGGCCGGGGTGCGGCAACACCACCCACAGCGCCACGAACAGCAGGGGAGTCACATTGTGCAACGCCATGTCGGCGACCTTTTGCAGCCCGGTCGGGTGCCATAGCGCTCGCAAAGCGACCGAATAGGCGGCCCCCACCAGCGTGATCGATGTAGCTATCATCAGACGCGCTCGGGCCCCGGCCAGTGGCCCATTCGAACCCATCGCAATTGCGCTCGCGACCAGGGCCGCGCCGATGTTCGCCAGGATGGTCAAGAAGCCGACGAACCGCCACCCCCCGAGCGCCGGGCCGAGGCTGCCGACGATCAGCGCCAGCTGCAACGCCAGCGCGGCCCAGCCGACCAGTGCGGTCACCACCGCGAGAATTCTGCTCATCATCGCCCCTTCAAATGCAGCGACTAGCATAGCTCGCGCCAGCGGCCAGCAAGCGACTCGGGAACCCGACTCGCCCACGAGCATTTAAACAACCAAAGTCAACAGCATAAGTGAGCTGAAACAATGAAAAAGCGGCTTGCGATGGCGCTTGCCCTGTCGAGCCTCCTCGCCATCTCGATTCCCGTCGCTCCGGCGACAGGTTCGTATGAAACCCCTGATGCCAAAGCGGTCGCTGACGAAGCGGCGGCCATGGCCCGCGCCGATATGTTCGATGCGTTCGGCGACAACCCATTGAAGCCCGGCCACTATCTGTGGCGTGACGTTCCCGGCGGCGCCGGGGCGGAACGCGTCGTCATCAGCCTGTCTGACCAGCTCGCATTTCTCTACCGCGGCGAGAGTTTGGTGGCGGTCTCGACCATCTCGAGCGGCAAGGACGACAGGCCGACGCCGACCGGCATCTTTCCGATCCTCGAGAAGAAGCCGATGCATCGCAGCGTCAAATATGACAATGCGCCGATGCCCTTCATGCAGCGGCTGGACAATTATGGA
>JBDSBX010000091.1:0-5598 GCA_039921365.1 Sphingomicrobium sp.
TGCACCCCGCGCTGGCTGAAGCTTGATCGTGGGTCGCTGGCGCGGACCGGCGGCGTCGCGATCTACCTCACCCAACAGCCGCGCGTGACAACCGTCGCCGAGCGAGTCGGCCACCATCCGTGGGCCGCCGAGCCGCCTGCTGACGACCGCAAGCGAATGCGCTATTCCTCGCGGCGTTCAGTAGACAGGAGAGTGCGTCATGCCCCAATTCGTGATCGAACGTGAGATGCCCAACGTCGGCCAATTGTCCGGCGGCGACCTCAAGGCCGCGTCCCAGACCAGTTGCTCGGTGCTGCGCGATCTCGGGCCCGACATCCAGTGGGTCCACAGCTACGTCACCGACGACAAGATTTACTGCATCTACCGCGCGCCGAACGAGGAACTGATCCGCCGCCACGCCGATACCGCCGGCTTCCCCGCCAACAGTATCTCCCAGGTCCGCGCGACGATCGACCCGACCACCGCGGAGTAATCAATTGTCTGCGACGAATTCGGCGCGCTTTCCGGCGCGTCTGAGCGTGGCGACGACCCTATCGAGGCAGTCTTTCTCGACACCACGATTGTCACTGGTCAATCGGACATTGTGCGCCGGCCAGCGCTCTGCCGCGGCGCTGAGCATCGCCGCCGCTCTTGGTCCGGCGTGGAAACGATAGCGGACACCGTCGGCCAACACCGCGCAGTAAGGATATTCGACGAATCGCACTGCCTTTGGTCGGCCGGTGGCGCATCCCTGCATAGCCAGCACGCCGAGCAGCAGCGCCGCGCGCACGCTTACTCCGCCGCCATCTGCCACACTGCAAGTTCGCTTCCGGCGGGGTCGATGAAGTGGAAGCGGCGGCCGCCGGGAAAGGCGTAGATCGGCTTGGCGATTGTGCCGCCGGCCTTGACTACCGCGCCGAGCGCGGCCTCGAGGTTGTCGACCCGGATCACTGGCAACGGCGCGGCAAGGGCTTCGTCCGGCTGTCCATTCAAGCCAACGTCGGTCGTCCCATGGGTGGTCGCGGCATAATCCGGCCCGTAGTCGGTGAAAGTCCAGCCGAACGCCTTCACATAAAAGCCGCGCGTCAACTCGTGTGCGGTTGCGCTTGGCAGCTCGACATAGTCAATTCGCGCATCAGGCAAATTCAATACCGCCGGATCAGCCCGGCGAGCCGCCCCTGGATCTGGATCTGCTCGGGTCGATAGCGCTGCGCCTCATAGTGCCGGTTGGCCGGGTCGAGGCGGATCATGCTGCCTTCGTGGCGGAAGGTCTTGAGGGTCGCCTCGCTGTCGTCGATCAAGGCCACGACGATCTCTCCGTCGCGCGCCGTGTCGACCTTGCGGATCAGCGCGAAGTCGCCGTCGAGAATTCCTTCCTCGACCATCGAATCCCCCGAGACTTCGAGCGCATAATGCTCGCCCGGGCCGAGCAACGCCGCGGGGACGGCGAAACCTTCGCTGCCCTGCAGTGCCTCGATCGGCGTGCCGGCGGCGATCTTGCCGTGCAGCGGGATCTCGACGGTGTCGTTGGCGGGGTTAGGTGCGGCCGCGCGGGGAGCTGCGGCGGCCGCGGAAGCGGTCGCGGGTAACGCGCTGTTCGCTTCGGGGATTTTGATGATTTCGAGCGCCCGCGCCCGATTTGGCAGGCGGCGGATGAACTTGCGCTCCTCGAGCGCCGAGATCAGCCGGTGGACTCCCGATTTGGACTTAAGGTCGAGCGCCTCGCGCATCTCGTCGAAGCTTGGGCTGACTCCGGTCCGGCCGAGGCGGCCATGAATGAACATCAGCAGTTCGTGCTGCTTGGCGGTGAGCATCGGCAGTCACTCCTTCGGTCGTCGCGAGGAACGAACGGAGAACGTGTAGGCAACGAAGCAGCGCTCGTCAAGCGCCGTTTCATCATAGCCTTGGACCTCCTCGAATCAGCTGCCGCTGATTCGCTTCTTCGCCGCGGCAATCGCGCTGTCGTTGCGCTTGACGCCAATCGCAGCGCGCGCCGCGGCGAGGAATTGGCGGGCATATTCTTCGGCAATGGCTTGCTGGAATTCGCTTTGTACTCGAGCCACCAGCAAGGGCTGAGTCAATGCGTTGCCGGGGACGATGCGGTTGACCTTGACGATCGAGAAGCCGGGCTGTTGCGGGTCGGGGACCAGGCGGCTCTTGCCGGCGCCAAGCGTGAACAGCATGCGGATCACGGCGGGGACATTGTCGCCCAATTGCGACAGGTCGAGCCGGCGCGCGCCGACTGGTCGAACCGGAGGCAAAGCGACGCCGGCTTCCGCGACCGCCTTGGCGAGCGGCACGTTGCGCGCGACTTTGGCGGCGATCGCCAAAGCGACGGCCCGCGCTCGCTCGACGGCCTGTTGGTCGACCCATTCAGCGGCAACCCGCGCCCGGATGGTGGCGAGCGGGGCGGGGGCGGCGGCAACGATCCGCGCCGGTGCAACGAGCACATAGCCCGCGTCCTTGGCCAGCGTCTCCACCACCGGGTCATCGTCCTGCGTCAGTTCGAAGCCGCCCTTGAGCGCCGTCGCGAATTCCGCCGGTAAGCGGTAGCCTGGATTGTCGCGAGCAGCGCCGCCGGCCGTGATCAGCGGCGTCTCGGTAACCGTGAGCTTGGCCTGGCCTGCAGCTTCGGCGTAATTGCTGCCATCGGCGATCGCGTCCTCGACCTTGGTGACAAGGTCGGTCAGCGCTTCCTTGCGCTTGTCGGCGGTGAGCTTGGCGGCAATTTCGCCGCGGGCGTCGGCGAGCGTCTTGCCGCCTTCGCGTTTGACTGAGTCGACCTTCACGACGTGCCAGCCGAGATCGGACCGGATTGGGCCGACGATCCCGCCGGCGGGGCCCGAAAAGGCGGCTGCAGCGACCGCGCCGCCGGCCACCGCTGCAAATTCGCCGCGGGTCTGCGGCCCGACCGAAATGTCGGCGGCGCTGAGCCCTGCGGGAGCAGTCGCGGCGACGAAACCGGCGCCGCTGCGAGCCCGCGCGGCAATGGCGTTGGCGGAGTTTCGGTCCTGTACGACCGCCTGGCTGATGACGCGAATTTCCTTGGTGCCGTAAGTCGCCTGGTTAGCCTGGTAGTAAGCCGCGATCTCTGGCTCGGCCGCATTGACTCCGACGACTTGCTCCGGGCCGATCTTGGCGAAGCGCAGGACGCGCTGCTCGGGTACCATGTAGCGGTTGCGGTTGGACCCATAAAAGCGCTGCAGATCCGCGTCGGTTGGCTTGAGCCCGGCCTGGAATAGGGTGATCGGGACAATGGCCACCTCGCCCTGCCGCGCTTCGAGCAGCATGGACGTATAAGGCGTCGCAAACCCGACCGGTACGCGGGCGTTGGTCGCCACCGGGGTCAGCAACATGCGCTGCAGCGCCGAGCCACTAATTAGCTGGCGCACTTCCTGGTCGGTCATCCGCTGCTGGGTGAGGAATCTTTGGTAAGCGGCTTCGCTAAACTTGCCGTCGAGTCCTTTGGTGCCGGGGATGTTGGCGATCTCCGCATCGACCAGCCGCTTCGACAAAGTGAAGCCGAATTTGTCGGCAAATGCCTGCAAAGTGCTTTGGTCGATAAGACTCGTCAGGATCGGTTCGAAATCAGCGGAAATGGTCGCATAAACCGCTTCCGGATTTTGCTGCCGGACTTCGGCGAGGCGACGCTCCATCGACCGCGACAGGTCGCGATCGGTGATCTGCTGGCTGCCGACCTTGGCCAACGTTGAGCTGTTCATGCCGAGGCTGCCGGAGCGCACATTGGCAATATCGCCCATCGCGAACGACGCCAAAATCGCCACGACGAACAGCACCATGATGATCGACCCGACTGTCGATTTTGACACTCGGCGGAAAGAAGCAAGCATGGATATTTCGGCCTTTGGAAATTGAGCGGTCGCTTTAGGGGCCGGTGCGGCGCGCATCAAGGCGGGCAAGCTTTCGCAATTCGGCCAAGTTGGCTAGGGGCCCGGCATGAGGAACCTCGTTGCTGGAAACTGGAAGATGCACGGGGTCGCGTCCGACCTTGAGCAAGTCGAGGCGATTGCGGCGGCGTCCCAACAGCTCGGCTCGGTCGATGTGGCGCTGTGCCTGCCGATGCCCTTGATCGAGCGCGCGGTCCGCCTAGTGCCGGGCTTCGCGATCGGGGCGCAGGACGTGCATTTCGCCGACAAGGGTGCTCATACCGGCAACGCCTCGGCTGACATGCTCAAGGACGCGGGTGCCAGCCTGACCATCGTCGGCCACTCTGAGCGCCGCGACGCGCACCGCGAGAGCGATGCCGAGGTCAAGGCCAAGGCCGAAGCGGCGCTTGGCGCAGGTCTCCGCGTCATCGTCTGCGTTGGCGAGAGCCTCGAGGTTCGCGAAGCCGGCGACGCCGTCGCAACGGTGTCCACCCAGTTGGATTCGTCCCTCCCTCGCGAAGATGCAGCGACTGACCGGCTGGCGGTCGCCTATGAACCAATCTGGGCGATCGGCACTGGTAAGGTCGCCTCAAGCAATGACATTGCCGAGATTCACTCGGCGATCCGTGAACGCCTCCGCGCGGCTTACGGTGACGCGGGGACACGGGTCCGCATTCTCTATGGCGGGTCGGTCAAGGCCGCCAACGCCGCCGAAATTTTCGCGGTTGCTAACGTCGATGGCGCACTGGTCGGTGGGGCCAGCCTCAAGGCGGTCGACTTCCTGCCGATCGTCGAAGCTGCCGCAGCTGCCGGTTGATGCGGCCCGACCGATCGCCTAGATGCGGCGCCAACGTCATTCCTGAAAGCCGCTCCATGTTCACCTTCCTGCTGATCGTCCAGACCGTCATCGCCGCCACTCTGGTGCTGGTGATCCTGATGCAGCGATCCGAAGGCGGCGGGCTGGGCGTCGGCGGCAGCTCGTCGGGATTCATGACCGCTCGCGGCGCTGCCGATTTCCTGACTCGCTCGACAGCGGTACTCGGCGGTTTGTTCGTGACTCTGTCGATCGCGCTGGCCGCTTATGCCGGAGTGCAGCGCCAGCCAAACAAGGTCGACACGTCGCTTGCCAACACAGTGGCGCCGGCGCCCGCCGCGCCGACCGTACCACTCGCCGGCCAACCCGCTCCCGGTTCAGCCCCGGCGAACGCCAATCAGGGAGCGCCGGTCCAGAACCAGCCAGCGCCGGTGCCGCTCGCGCAGTAGTTTTCGGGTCACTCACAACTTTTTTGCGATTGGCGGCTTGCCCTTGGGGGTAGTCACACCCTAAGCCTCAACTCCCATGGCGCGGTTCATATTTGTCACCGGCGGCGTGGTTTCATCGCTCGGCAAAGGTTTGCTCTCGGCGTCGCTTGGGGCATTGCTCCAGGCACGCGGCTATACCGCCCGGATCCGCAAGTTCGACCCCTACCTCAACGTCGATCCGGGAACGATGTCGCCCTATCAGCACGGCGAGGTCTACGTCACCGACGACGGTGCTGAAAGCGATCTCGACCTTGGTCATTATGAGCGCTTCACCGGCGTTACCGCGCGCCAGTCTGACAATGTCACCACCGGCCGGATCTATCGCGACATCATCACGCGCGAGCGGCGCGGCGACTATCTCGGCGCGACCGTCCAGGTGATCCCGCACGTCACCAACGCGATCAAGGAGTTCGCGATCGCCGAAACCGAT
>JBDSBX010000092.1:0-6386 GCA_039921365.1 Sphingomicrobium sp.
CCCAGGCGACGACCGAGCCGGCGCCGGAACCGCGGCCCGGGCCGACCGGGATCCCCTGCCCCTTGGCCCATTTGATGAAGTCGGCGACGATCAGGAAGTAACCGGCAAAGCCCATGCCGGTGATGACATCGAGCTCGAAATCGAGGCGTTGTCGATAGGCCTCCTGTCCGTCGGCGGCGCGCCCCCGCATCCGCGCGGCGAGACCGGCGTGGGCGTCGCGGCGCAGGGTTTCATCCTCGTCCCCGGACAGGCGCGGCAAGATCGGCTGGCGCTGCGGCGCGGCGACGGCGCAGCGTTGGGCGATCACCGAAGTGTTGGCGATTGCTTCGGGCAGGTCGGCGAACAGAGCGGTCATCGCCGCGCCGTCCTTGAGCCAGGCGTCGGGCGAGGACGTGACGCGCTCGGCGCTTTCGACATAAGCAGAGTGGGCGATGCACAGCATGGCATCATGTGCGGCGTGGAAGCTGGGGTCGGTGTAGGCGGCGGGGTTCGTGGCGACGAGCGGCAGGCCGCGCGCGTAGGCGAGGTCGACCAGCGCCGTTTCCGCGGCCTCCTCGATGGTGTCACCGCGGCGGCTGAGCTCAATGTACAAGCGGTCCGGGAACAGCGCCTGAAGCTTGTCGAGATAGTCGCGCGCCTTGGCGTTCTGGCCGTCGGCGATGAGCCGGGCGAGCGCCCCTTCCGAGCCCGCGGTCAGCGCGATCAGCCCGTCGCTGGCGCCGTCGAGCGCGGACAACGCAATATGCGGCTCCTCGGCCAGCGGCCGGTCGAGATGCGCCTGCGAGACCAGCTTGCAGAGGTTGGCGTACCCAGCCTCGTCCTTCGCGAGCAGCACCAGCCAGTCGAGCCCGCCGCCGGCGATGTCGGCTGGCCGGGCGATGGCCAGTATCGCGCCGATGATCGGCTGGATGCCGTTGGCGAAACAGGCATCGCTGAACGGCATCGCCGCGTACAAGCCGTTGCGGTCGGCAAGCGCGATCGCCGGGAAGCCCAAATTGGCCGCGCGCTCGGCGATCGTCTTGGGCTCCATCGCCCCTTCAAGCATGGTGAAGCAGGACAGATTGCGTAAGGGAACATAAGGCGCGGTCACGCGGCCAATATGGCGCTTAAGTTAGGTGAGGAAAGCCACTGCGGGCTGTTTTCCACAGTTAGTTCTCGCGTTACTGCTCCCCCCTCCAGCGGCCGGACATGATGTCGCGAATCTCGGTCATGCGGCCTCGGTAAGAATCGGCGATGCAAGCATCGGAGCGGCAGCGGTCGCGAAAGGTGATGAAGCGACTGCGGGTGCTCTGCAGCAACGCCTGCTGAGCGGAGTCACTTTGCGCAAACGCGCGGTTGAATTGCGTCGCCATCTGCCGATCAAGCGCGGCCAATCCGGAATCGTTGCACACGGCAAGCTCGCCGCGCGTGCGCGCGTATTGGCAGTTGAAACTTGGGCTGGGTCTGGGGCTCGCGCTCGGGCTCGCCCGCGGCGCCGGCGCCACTGGTGCGGGCTCCGACGGCAGCGGTTCGGCGGTGTACGGCGGCGCGGACGGCAGCGGCGCAGGACTGGCGGGCGCCAGCGAATCCGCGGGCCGGGCACCGGCCTGAGCGAGCGTGGCGAGCGGGGTAATGATCGCGTCGGCGTTGTTGAGCATCAGCGCATCGCGGCTCGAGTCGGCCGCGCGCTGCAGCGTATATTCGATGTCGGCGGTCAGCGTCCGCCGGCCGCCGACGACGGCGACGCCGGGCGGCAGGTCGAGCGCCAGGGTCCCGGTGCAGGTGATTGCGCCGACCTGTTCGTCGTGGCTCTTGAGCATCGGCGCGTCCATCCGGACCACCGAGTAAGCGGTCAGCTTATTGAACGTCGCCTGGTCGGACCCGCGCAGCTGGCCGGCGCGGCGGAACAGTTCGCGCTTGATGAGGTCGTAAGTGGCTTGCGAGGCGCAGCGTTTCTCGGGGTCGGAAGCGCCGCTGGAAGCGATCTGGTCGTCGCTCAACTTGTCGGTATTTTCCTTGCCGCTGCGGGTGAACAGAAACAGCGCCAGCAGCAGGACGAGGACGCCTCCAATCACAGCAATGGCGGTGGGGCTGAGGCGTTTCATCGAGGGGCTAACGCGCCGCTGCTACGTCGGGTCCAAAGTTTCGAGCCGGCCGTCGTGGAGGCGCAGGACGCGATCCATCTTGGCGGCGATGCGCTCGTTATGAGTGGCAACCAGCGCCGCGCAACCTTCGCCCCGGACGAGCTTGAGGAATTCGGCGAACACGACATCGGCGGTCGCCTCGTCGAGGTTGCCCGTAGGCTCGTCGGCGAGGACCAGCGGCGGGCGGTTGGCGAGTGCCCGGGCGACGGCGACTCGCTGCTGTTCGCCGCCGGAAAGCTTGGACGGGCGGTGGTCGAGCCGGGCGCCGAGGCCGAGCGCGCTCAGCACCTGTTCGGCGCGAGTTTTTGCCGCCTCCTGGTCGCCGCCGCGGATCAGCACCGGCAGCATGACATTCTCGCGCGCGTCGAAATCGGGCAGCAGATAGTGGAACTGATAGACGAAGCCCAATGCTTCGCGGCGAAGCTCGGTCCGCGCGTCATTGTCGAGCTCCGACGCCTCGCGGCCGGCGAGCCGGATCGACCCGTCGAAGCCGCCTTCGAGGAGGCCGACCGCCTGGAGCAGCGTCGATTTGCCCGAACCCGACGGTCCGAGGAGCGCGACGATCTCGCCCGGCTGGACCTCGAGGTCGACGCCGCGGAGGACGTCGATGGTGACATCGCCCTGGGTGAAGCTGCGCTTGAGGCCGCGGGTCTGGAGGACCGGCTCACTCATAGCGGAGGACCTGGACGGGATCGGTGCTCGCCGCTTTCCACGCCGGGTAGAGCGTCGCGAGGAACGACAGGATGAGCGCGATCAGGACAATCGCGGTGACCTCGAACGGGTCGGTTTTGGACGGCAGTTCGGATAGGAAGCGCACTGACGGATCCCACAGATTCTGGCCGGTAAGGAACTGGATGGCGTCGACCACGCCCTGGCGGAAGAACAGGAAGATGGCACCGAGGATCAGTCCCAGAACGATGCCAAGCGAGCCGATCGTGACGCCGACCGTGACGAACACCTTCATCATGCCGCGGCGGCTGGCCCCCATGGTGCGCAGGATGGCGATGTCGCGGGTCTTGGCGCGGACCAGCATGATCAGCGACGAGAGGATGTTGAACACCGCGACCAGCACGATCAGCGACAGCACGACGAACATCGCGACGCGCTCAATTTCCAGCGCCTCGAACAGCGCCGAGTTCATCTGCCGCCAGTCGACAATGATGCCGCGCCCGCGGACCAGCGGCTGCAGTGGCGCGAGGATCTCGTCGACCTTGTCCGGGTTGGTCGACTGAATCTCGATCATGCCGACCTGGTCGCCGAGCATGAACAGCGACTGTGCGTCCTGGATCGGCATGATGACGAACGCCTTGTCGTAATCATAGACCCCGACCTCGAACACCGCGCCGACGGTGTAGGAGACGATCCGGGGGACCGTGCCGACCACGGTCGAGCGGCCTTCGGGGCTGATCAGGCTGATCTCGGAGCCGGGATAGGCGCCCAGCTCCTCGGCCAGGCGAGAACCGAGCGCGACCCGGCCACTGCCCGGCGTGACCGAGCGCATGTCGCCCGCTTTGACGTTGTCGTTGATGGTGGCGTTGGCGCGCAAGTCCTCGATCCGCATGCCGCGGACAATCACGCCCTCGACGCGGCCGTTGCTCGACGCCATCAGCGGCTGTTCGATCAGCGGCAGCGCGGAGGTCACGCCCGGCGTCTTGCGGGCGACGTCGGCGATCTGCTGCCAATTGTTGAGCCGGCCTTCATAGCCCTGGACGATCGCATGACCGTTGAGGCCGACGATCTTGTCAAACAGCTCGGCCCGGAAGCCGTTCATGACGCTCATCACGATGATCAGCGCGGCAACGCCGAGCGCAACCGCTGCGAGGCTGATCGCGGCAACCAGGAAGATGAAGCCTTCGCCCTTGCCCGGAAGCAGATAGCGCCTGGCGATCATCCGCTCGTAGCGGTTGAGGATCATGAAGCCAGCCTAGCGACCGCGGCATCCGCGGACAGTTCGAATTTCTCGCCACTGCGGCGGTTCTTGAGCTCGACGGTGCCGCTGGCGACGCCGCGGGGACCGATGATCACCTGCCAGGGCAGGCCGATCAGGTCCATCGATCCCAATTTCACCCCTCCCCGCTCGTCGCGGTCGTCGTAGAGCGAGTCGATCCCAGCCTCCTTGAGGCGGGCATAGATGTCCTCGGCGACGGCAAGGCTCGGCTCGTCGTCGGCGCGCATGGTCACCAGCCCGACCGTCCACGGCGCGACCGCTTCGGGCCAGACGATGCCGGCATCGTCGTGGCTGGCCTCGATGATCGCCCCGACCAGGCGCGAGACGCCGATTCCGTAGCTGCCCATCATCGGGGTGACCGGACGGCCGTCCTGGCCCGAAACCGTGAGCCCCATCGCGTCTGAATATTTGTCGCCGAAATAGAAGATATGGCCGACCTCGATGCCGCGCCCGGTGCGGCGCCGCTCCTCGGGCAGCTCGGCCCAGCGCGCCTCGTCGTGAGTCTCGTCGGTCGCCGCATAGGTCGAGCTGACCTGGTCGAACAGGGCGTGGAGCCCAGCCTCGTCGGAGTAATCGAGCTCGTCGCGTCGCCAGTCGATCTGCTCGAATGCGGCGTCGTAGAACACTTCGCTCTCGCCGTTCGGGGCGAGGACGATGAATTCATGGCTCAAGTCGCCGCCGATCGGGCCGGACGCGGCCTTCATCGGCACCGCGCGGATGCCCAGCCGCTGGAAAGTGCGCAGGTAAGCAAGCAATTGGCGGTAGTAACTGAGGCGCGCGCCGGCCTCGTCGAGGTCGAAGCTGTAGGCGTCCTTCATCAGGAATTCGCGGCCGCGCATGACACCAAAGCGCGGGCGGACCTCGTCGCGGAACTTCCACTGGACGTGATAGAGGGTGCGCGGCAGGTCGCGGTAACTCTTCAGATCGTCGCGGACGATCGCGGTCAGCATCTCTTCGTTGGTCGGGCCGAACAGCATCTCGCGGTCGTGGCGATCCTTGATGCGCAGCATTTCGGGGCCGTAGGCGTCGTAGCGGCCGCTTTGCTTCCACAACTCGGCCGACTGGATGGTCGGCATCAGCATTTCGATGGCGCCGGCGCGGTCCTGCTCCTCGCGGACGATCTGCTCGATCTTCTTGAGGACCTTGAAACCGATCGGCAGCCAGGCATAGATTCCGGCGGCGGTCTGGCGGACGAGGCCGCCGCGCAACATCAGCTTGTGGCTAACGATCTGCGCGTCGGACGGGCTTTCCTTGAGGACCGGGAGAAAACAGCGAGAAACGCGCAAAGTCTGGGAGCCTTCCGGCGGGGGTCATGGTGGGCGCGCCTCCCCTACGGCGGCGGGGTGACCAAGGCAATGCGGCGGCGCCCCCGGAACGCTGTTGCCGGCCCGCCACAGCAGTGCACAAAAGCCAGCCATTCCGTTCTAGGTGCGTGACAAATCAGCGAATTCGGGATTAGCGTTCGACCCAGGGGGCTGACGAGTTACATCGTCACGCAAGGACGCCCGGACCGGCAACGGTCCGGGCGTTTGCATTTGTCTTGATGGACAAGGCGGACCGGCAACGGTCCGGGCGTTTGCTTTTCTCGGCGACGAGGCTGACCGGACACGGTCACGCGCTTGCGTTTTCCGCGTTAATTTAGAGTGGCTATGCACGCGCTGAATTGGGCGCTAATTCCCTTGGGCACAGGAGGGAACGATGCATCCACGACGCAAAGCAGTGATTTTCGCGGCCGCCATCTTGTTCGGTGCGCCCGCCGCGGCGCAGGTCGCCACCGATTCCGGGGCGGCCCAGGAAAGCCGGAACAGGCACGAGGATCAGTCGATCTGGAACGTCCTTGGCCTGTTCGGTCTCGCCGGCGCCTTCGGGCTCTGGCGGCCGAGCGACAATGATGGTTACACCGACGATCCCATTTGACCATTTCCATAAGGAGCATTGCAATGCGGAACATATTTCCGTTGATGATCGCCGTCGGGTTGACTGCTGCCGCACCAGCGGCCGCACAAGTCGCCGACAATAGCGCCAACGCAGCCGACGTTGCGGCACCGGCCGGCAATGACCTCGCCGTGACCGACAATGGCGCGACCGATGCGATGACGACCGGCGTCGCCAATGACATGAACGCCCTGCCGGCCGCCGATCAGCCCGTCGAAACCACCTACACCGACACCGCGCCGGTCGAGAAAAGCAGCTTCCCATGGGGCGTGCTGGGCTTGCTTGGCCTGGTGGGATTGATGGGCCGCAAGCGGGGTTAATCCCGGCCGGTCAGGGTTGCACGAACACGCTCGGGCCGCTCGCCGGCCCGGGCGTGTTCT
>JBDSBX010000093.1:0-4973 GCA_039921365.1 Sphingomicrobium sp.
TTCGGCAGCGGCTGGAGCCGCGCCTTCGGCAACGGCGGCCGCCGGCGCCAGGTCGAGCGTCGCGGCTTGCCCGACTTCCACCGTGACGCGATCGCTGACGGGAGCTCCGGCGATCTCGGTCGTAATGGTATAGGGTCCCGGCCGTATTCCAGAGAGGGTGTAATTGCCCTCGGCGTCCGCAGTCGCGGTTACCGACTGATTGGTGCCTTCGTTGCGGGCGGTGACACTCGCATTGGGAACCCCTGCACCCTGCGCATCTCGCACCTGGCCGCTGATCGACGCTGTAGTCGTCTGCGCTGCCGCTGGGACTGCCACTGCCGTGATCATCGTGATGCTCGACACGCCGAGCTTCAGCGAGCGAAGCAGCAGATTGCGGCCGAGGCGGTTAGAGTGTGATTTGGTCATGATATTCCCCTCTTAAATTGGCGGTCGCGTCCCAGCTTCTGGCGGCGGATGACGCTCGGATGACGAGTTCTGGTTGGAAAATGTGGTGCAGTTCCGGCTTGCCGCCGGCGATGATGTCCGCGCAGCACTCGAGCGCCTGACGGCCCATTTCGGCGATCGGCACGGCGGCGGTAGTCAGCGGCGGATTGACGTAGCGAGTGATCGGGATGTCGTCGAAGCCGGCCAGAGCGACATCGTCAGGGACGGCAATGCCGGCCTCGCGCAAACCTTCGAGGCAGCCGATCGCCATCATGTCGTTGGCGCAGAAAATCGCGTCCGGCGGCCCCGCGGCCCCGATCGTCCTTGCCGCCTTGCGACCGGACTCTTCGCCAAAGTCGCCCTGGACGATCCATTCGGGGAAGGAACCCGCGGTG
The DNA here is from genome assembly GCA_039921365.1 of Sphingomicrobium sp. Lineage (GTDB taxonomy): Bacteria > Pseudomonadota > Alphaproteobacteria > Sphingomonadales > Sphingomonadaceae > Sphingomicrobium. Next base: position 819 of record JBDSBX010000093.1, read on the forward strand.
CACTTGAGGGCGGCCCGATATCCGCGCAGGCGCTCGCTGGCTTCGATATTGTCGGCCGGGCCGGCAACGAAGGCGACACTCCGCTTGCCTTCGCCCGCGAGATGTTCGGTGATTGCAAAGGCGCCGGCGTAATTGTCGATCACAAACGATGGGCGGCCGGGGCCGCGGCGGTTGCCGCCGAGCAGCACCAGGGGCAAGCCGGCGGGCGCCGCCGGGACGACGGCGTCATTGCCGGCGTTGAGCGACATCATGATGATCGAATCGACCCGGCTGCGCATCGCCCGCAACGCAGCCGCCGCCTCGGCCGGATCGCCGTGCGAGCTCGACAGCAAGAGGTGCAAGCCGCGCGCCCGCGCGGCGAGATCGATACCGCGAATCAATTCGGAGAAAAACTCGCCGTGCAGATCCGGCAACAGGACGCCGATGGTATCGGTCCGCTTGGATGACAGCGACCGCGCCCCGCTGTGCGGGACATAGTCCAGTTCGTGGACGATCTTGAGGACATGCTCGCGCGTCGGGCTGGCGACATTCTCGATGCCGTTCAGCGCGCGGGACACTGTCGCCACCGAGACGTCCGCGGCGCGCGCTACGTCACGAATCGTGACTTCCCTCAGCACTGCTGCAAGCGGTTTGGGGTGGCGCGGGCACTGACCACGAAGTTGGTTTCCACTCTGATCATTACGGCTATGTAAACGGTTACATCGACAACCTAAGCCCGGCATTCGGATACTGCAAGCGGCTCACCTGTGGCAGATTTGCCGCGCCTCAGGCGGCGATGGAATCGGGCTCCGGCGCGGCGCGCGGGAAGGCACGGCCGCCGCTGTCGAAGAGATGGCAATACGCGGGTTCCGCGCCGATCGAAATCGACTGCCCTTCGTCAAGTTTCTGCCCGGCCGGAAGCTGCATGATCAGCGGCTCGTCCGAGACGTCGGTGGTGACATAGGCGAACTGCATGTTCCCGAGCCATTCGATCAGCGCGACCGTCGCCGCCAGGCCGCCCTGTTCGACCCTCACCAGATGCTCGGGCCGGATCCCCAGGGTCACCGAGTCGCCGGCGTCATGAGCGCCGACTTTCACCGCGGCCTCAACGACCGTGCCGCTGCGCAATTTGACCGCCGCTTGGTCATTGCCGCCGCGGTCGAGTGTGGCCTCGACGAAGTTCATTTGCGGCGATCCGACGAAGCCGGCGACGAACTTGCTGGCCGGGCGCTGATAGAGTTCCTCGGCAGTGCCGAGCTGATGGATTTCGCCGCGGTCGAGAATGGCAATGCGGTCGGCCAGCGTCATCGCTTCGACCTGATCGTGGGTGACGTAGATCGTCGTCGTCTTCAGCCGCTTGTGGAGCCGGGCGAATTCATAACGCATCCGCACGCGAAGCGCGGCGTCGAGGTTGGACAGCGGCTCGTCGAACAGGAAGACCGACGGCTGGCGAACGATCGCGCGGCCGATCGCCACGCGTTGGCGCTGCCCGCCCGACAGCGTCTTGGGCTTGCGATCAAGCAGGTGGCGGATATCGAGCAGGTCCGCCGCCGCTTCGACCGCCGTGTCGATTTCCGCCCGGCTCTTCCCGGCCAGCTTGAGCCCGAACGCCATGTTCTCGTGGAGCGTCATCTGCGGGTAAAGCGCGTAGGATTGGAACACCATGGCGATGCCGCGCTTGGCCGGGGGGACGCCGTTCATCCGCTCGCCGCCGATCAGGATATCGCCAGCGTCCACTTCGTCGAGCCCGGCGATGCTTCGCAGCAGCGTCGATTTGCCGCACCCCGAAGGGCCGACGAGCACCAGGAACTCCCCGTCCTTCACTTGGAGATCGATGTTGCGCAGGACGGGACTGGTCCCAAACGCCTTGCTCACGCCACGCAGCTCAACATCCGCCATCGGTTCGCCTCCTGGGTCCGACGTAATAGGCTGTGTGCGTTTGGCGACAAGTGTGGGTTATGGAATCAAAGCGAAAGAACGAACCCCATCAGATAGCAGCAGCGCGGCGGAACCTACTAGCGGCGCAGCATCGCGGTCGCCATCAGCACTCCAACCGCGATCGCCACCCCATAGGGAATGCCCCCCTTCGGCTTGAGCAATCGGACACGAGCGATCGCGGCGTCGCTCCAGTTAAACAATCGCAGCGCCAGGATGATCAGCGCCAGCACGCCGCCGGTGAACAAGACCGTGGTGAGCATTAGAACGCCGCTTCGGATATCGAACCAAAGACCGGCGGCGGCGAGCAATTTGACGTCCCCTCCACCAAATTTGCCCGAAGCGAAAAGTAAAGTTCCGATACCCAGAAGGGCACCGAAAACGACGATGTTTTGCCACGATGCAGGCTGCGGTCCGGTGACCGCGATGGCGACGAAAGCCGCTCCAAGGATCAGGATGCAAATGATATTGCAAATGCGCAGGCGGACGGCGTCTTCGACGGCTGCGGCGACTAGCACGACGGCGAAAATCACGGCCAGCCACAATGGCGCCTCGGCGGCTAGCCTCATTGCCCCGCCTGCGCGACGCCCGATTGTGAAATCGCCAGATTGTTGGCCGCGCGATCGAACCATTGGCTCCGCGCTTCGATGGCTTGCGCAAAGGCCGCAATTGCGCGTTTTTGGTCGCCTTGCACCCGGGCCATCACGCCCGCGTCGTTAAGCCGCGCCGCCCAGTCTCGGTCGCTTTCACCGGACCGTCGCTGGGGCAAATCCTGGCCAGCAGCAGTTCGCGCGAGATCGAGATTGTCCGCAATCCGCTGGTCCTTGGGAGCAAGCGCCGCCGCTCGCTCGAGCTGCTCCGCGGCCTCGGTCCAGTGGCCCCGCAACAGCAGGGACCAGCCCAGATTATTGACCGTTTCGGGCCGGTCGGGGTTCAGTGCCAGGGCTTTGGCATATGAGAGATTGGCGACATCCCAGTCGCGACGTAAGTCGGCAGCCACACCTCGCGCATTCCACGCCCGCCAAGTGGCGGTGGGTGACCTGGTCGTTCGCTCCAGAAGAATTGCTGCGCGAGCCAGGTCGCCGGTGCGGAGCGCGGAAATCCCGGCGCGCTCGGCAAGTCCCAGATCACCACTATTCGTGCCCAGCAGTGCGCCGTAGCGGATCAAGGCGGTCTGAAAGTCCCGCGATTCGAAGGCGAGGTCGGCCAGCAGCCGATCAACCGCTTCCCCTTTGGCACCGGCTTTGACCGCGTCACCAATCATGATGCGGGCCTGGTCAACACGTCCGGCTTGCATGGCATGCGCGGCCTCACTCAACGGCACGGTGGGCGCGGAAACTGCGGCAGCCACCGCCGCGGCAATCGGCAGTAGAGCCATCAACTCCTGGCCCGGAGGGCAGAGTCCCGAGCGGCGTCGCGGCCGAGTAAGATGGTCACTTGGACGGCGCCCGCCCGCTGCGCGATCGCAAATCCAAACTGTGTGGACAGTCGTTCTGCGACGCGGCGTCGGTTGGCCGGATAGAGGATGACGCTGCGCATCCGTATCGTCGGTGCATTGCCAATCGAGATCGCGCGCCAGCCCCGGCCCGCCAGATATAGGCGAGTACGCGCCGCCAGCCGGTCGACCCGAGCGGCGTTCAGGATACGCACTCCCGCGAATCGCGTCGCGACCTGCTTGAGCGGGACGAACCCGACGGTTGCACTCCGCTGGCTACGGGCGACCGTTAGCGTGCGCCACCGCGGAGCAGGGACGGTGATCAGTTCCACTTCGCGCATGGACAAGCGCTCAATCCTCGGGCCAGTCGCAGCCTTTCCATCGTCTGTTGCGACGTCGCGCTCAGTGCGCGCCATAATGACGGCGCTGTCGACTACGGGCCGAACGGGTGGTGTCACTGGCAATGGCTTGGGCGCCGGCAAGGATGCGTTCGCAATCGGGCGTGCCCCTGGCTGCAAAACGGGAGCCACTGCGACCGGCCTTGCGGGCGGCAGAACGACTGTCACCGAGCGCCCGATTGCTGGCGCCGCCGGAACCCGCGGTGCCGTTGGCGCAGCTTGGGCAATTTGAACGGTCTTGGCCGGGCCTACGTCAGCCGGTGGCGCTGCAGCAGGACGCGCAACGCGGACTTTCCGCGGCACTAGGGCAGCGGTCGGCACCACGACAGCACGTGGCGCCAATGCTACCGGGAGGGTCTGCGGTAGTGCTTTAGCGACGATGGCAATTGGCAGAGGCGCAAAATCCTG
>JBDSBX010000094.1:0-2972 GCA_039921365.1 Sphingomicrobium sp.
GATGACGCGCCAGACGATCTGCGCCGCCATCTCGATCGGGTTGCCGCGCAAATCGTTGACCTTGATCCGATCGGAAATGAAATTGTTGGCCCGGACCGAGATTTTCTTCTTGCCCATCCACGGCCAGGTCCAGCGCAGACCGGTGACTCGGTCGGTTCCGCGATAATCGCCGAACAAAGTGATCGCGACCGCCTGGTTGGGCTGCAGCATGTAAAAGCCGGGAGCGATCAGCAGGACAAGGATCGGCCCGACGATGACCGAGACAATCGGCAACAGCCCGATATTGGCGTTCGCCAAATTGGCGACCCCGAACACGATCAGCAATATTACCATCAGCAGCGCGAACAGCATCGCATAGCCACTCATGGCGGACGCCGGCCGCTCGCGGCTCGAAGTCAAAACAATTACGTCACCTTTTGCCACAACATCCTCCCTTTAATGTGATATCAAAATAATATCATCGCGCGGCGAGTCAACTGGAATCGGCGAATAGGTGCGGCTATGGCGCGGCAATGACTGGCAATTGGCGATTGGTAATCCACGGCGGCTCAGGCGAAATGGGTGTCGCGGACATGGACCGGGAAAAGGAGCCAAGCGCGCTCGCAGGCCTCGACGAGGCGTTGGCTGCCGGGGCGCCGATTCTAGGTGCGGGCGGGTGCGCACTCGATGCGGTCGAGGCCGCCGCCCGGATCCTCGAGGACGACCCGTGTTTCAACGCAGGGCGCGGCAGCGTGCTCGCCCACGACGGCCATATCGAGCTCGACGCGGCGATGATGGACGGCGCCACGCGTCGCGCCGGAGCAGTCGCGGGATTGCGCACGACGAGGGCGCCGATCAGCCTGGCGCGGCACCTTCTCGAGCACGGCCCGCACGTCTTCCTGGCAGGCGAGGATGCCGACCGGTTCGCGCACCAAGCTGGCTTCGAGCAGGTCGACAATGCGTGGTTCGAAATCCCCGAGCGCCGGCGCCAGCTGGAAGAGTTGCTAGCGAGCGGCGGCTTCGACGACAAAATGAAATATGGGACCATCGGCGCGGTTGCGGTCGATGCGCACGGCCACGTCGCGGCGGCGACCTCGACCGGCGGCCTGACCGCCAAGCGCTGGGGCCGGATCGGCGATTCGCCCTTGATCGGCGCCGGGACCTATGCCGACGACCGCGCCGCCGCGATCTCCGCGACTGGCTCGGGCGAATATTTCATTCGCTCCGTCGCCGCCCACCAAGTCGCGGCGCGGGTCCGGATCGGGGGCGAGCCCCTGCAACAGGCGGTGGACGCGGTGCTGGCCGAGATCAATGCGCTCGGCGGCAAGGGCGGGATGATCGCGATCGCGCCGTCGGGCGACATGGCCTGGGGCTTCACCACGCCGGCCATGTATCGCGGCACGGCCGATGCGAACGGCCGCCAGGTGGCGGTTTATGCCGACGAAGCGGAGCGATAGGGAAGCGCCAGGCGCGCCCATTCGGCTTCGGCGGCGATCGCCTCCCGCTCGCCGTCAAGATAGGTCGCGACGGCTTGGCGCAATCCGAGATCGGCGAGGAAATGGGCGGAGCGGGAGATCACCGGCTCATAGCCGCGGGCGAGCTTGTGTTCGCCCTGCGCGCCGGCCTGGACCGACCCCAGGCGATGGTCGATCGCCCACTCAATGGCTTGATAATAGGACAGTTCGAAGTGGAGGAACGGAACTTCCTCGATGGTGCCCCAATAGCGGCCGTAGAGCGTGTCCGGACCGACGAAGTTAAGCGCCCCGGCGATCGGCGTGCCGCCGCGGTAGGCGAGGAACAGCAGCAAGCGGTCGCCCATCGTCTCGCCGATCCGGTGGAAAAATGCGCGGGTCAGATAGGGCTGTCCCCATTTGCGGCCGCCGGTGTCCTGGTAAAAAGCCCACATCGCGTCCCATTCGACCGGGCCGATGTCGCTGCCCGTGAGCGCCGCGAATTCGAGGCCGGCGCGGGCCGCCGCCCGTTCCTTGCGGATCGCCTTGCGCTTACGGCTGGTGAGCGCGGCGAGGAAGCCGTCGAAATCGGCGTAGCCGCGGTTGCGCCAGTGATATTGGATGCCGTCGCGGAGCAGCCAGCCGCGCGCCAAGCACTCGGCCGCGCCGGCCTCGTCGATGAAGGTGATGTGGGCCGAGGACAGCCCGTTCTGGACGGTCACCGCTTCGGCGGCGGCGAGTAGCTGCTGAGGAAATCTTCCCAAGAGTCGTGGCCCGGGCACGGGGGTGAAGGGAACTGCAATCTGAAGCTTGGGATAATATTGCCCGCCGGCTTGCTGATAAGCGTCGGCCCAGCCGTGGTCGAACACATATTCGCCCTGGCTGTGGCTCTTGAGATAGGCCGGGGCCGCACCCAGCAGCGCGCCGGTTTGGTCCTCGATGGTCATCGGGGCGGGCGACCAGCCAGTGCCGGGACCGACGCTTCCCGACTCTTCGAGCGCGCTCAGGAACGCGTGGCTGAGGAACGGGTCGTCGTCGGCCAGCGCACTCCAGGCATCGGGGTCGATTGCCGAGACTCCCGCCGCGAGACGCGCGATCAGCTCGGTTTCAAGGTCGGCCATTGGCTTCCCAGATAAGCGCGTCGGCGTGAACGGCTGCTTGCCCCCGCTGGCTAGGCGTTCGGATTGTCCAGCTGTAGACCGGCATCCGCACCCGGACGCGCGCCACCCATGCCTCGCTAAGCGCGGCGCGGTCGACGGCGAGAAAGTCGGGCGAGGCCAACCGCTGGAAAAGCCAACGCCTGAGTGGCGAGAGCGAGTGCCGAACCACAAGGCCCCGACGGAGCGTCGGCAAATTGGTCTTGAGGAGCCGCGGCAGGCGTGGATCGAAGCTCATCACCCCCAACCGCCCTTGGTAGCCGTCGAGCTCGCGGCGAAGGGCCGGGACCCAGCGCCAGAGATCGCCGTCGACCTTGACCTCCAGCAACAGCGGGACGCGTCCCGCAACCTGCGCCAGCAGGCTGCGCAGCGTCGGGATCGGCCC
>JBDSBX010000095.1:0-2719 GCA_039921365.1 Sphingomicrobium sp.
AGTTCGTCGTCCTCGTCCTCCAGCGCCACTTCTCGATGAGCATCGAGGATGCGACCCGGGTGATGCTCCAGGTCCACCAGCAGGGCCTCGCGATCTGCGGCGTATTCACTTACGAAGTCGCCGAGACCAAGGTCACCCAGGTGGTCGATTTCGCCCGCGAGAACCAGCATCCGCTGCAGTGCACGCTGGAGAAAGCCTGACGGGAGTTGCGCGCGTCGGCCTCTCCGCTACACCGCCTGAATGGACAGCATCTGGATCAAGGGCGGCCAGCGCCTTGAGGGCAAAATCCCGATCTCTGGCGCCAAGAATGCCGCGCTGACCCTGCTGCCGTGTGCGCTACTGACTGAGGATAAATTGACGCTCGGCAATCTGCCGCGGCTGGCCGACGTCGATAGCTTCGGCCACTTGCTCAACCAGCTCGGCGTCTCGACCATGATCGAGGGCGTCAAGAAGGGCGAGATTGGGCGGCGGATGACGCTCCAGGCGGCCGAGATTGCTTCGACCGTCGCGCCCTACGACATGGTTCGCAAGATGCGCGCCTCGATCCTCGTTCTCGGCCCGATGCTGGCGCGAGCCGGCGAGGCAACGGTGTCGCTGCCCGGCGGCTGCGCGATCGGCGACCGCCCGATCGACCTGCACTTGCAGGCGCTTGAAGCGCTCGGCGCCGAGATCGAGCTCGCCGCAGGATACGTCAAGGCGTCGGCCCCCAAGGGGCGGCTCGCCGGCGGCGATTTCAGCTTTCCCGTGGTGTCGGTCGGGGCGACCGAGAATGCGCTGATGGCGGCCGTGCTGGCCAAAGGCTGTTCGCAATTGTTCAACGCTGCACGCGAGCCGGAAATCGTCGATTTGTGCAATTTATTGGTGGCGATGGGCGGCAAGATCGAGGGCATCGGCTCGAGCCATTTGATCATCGATGGCGTCGAAGGGCTCAGCGGCACCGCTTATGACGTCATGCCCGACCGCATCGAAGCCGGCAGCTACGCCTGCGCCGCAGGGATTACCGGCGGCTCGATCGACCTCATCGGCGCGCGCCCCGACGAGATGCTGGCGACATTGAATGCGCTCGCCCAGTGCGGCCTTATTCTGGAGTTCCACGACAAGGGCATCAAGGTCACCGCCGACGGCGCTCTGAAGCCTTTGTCGTTGTCGACCGCGCCATTCCCGGGCTTCGCGACTGACATGCAGGCACAGTTCATGGCCATGCTGAGCCTCGCCGAGGGTGAAAGCTTCCTCGAGGAAACGATTTTCGAGAATCGCTATATGCACGTCCCCGAGCTTCGCCGGATGGGCGCCGAAATCGACGTTCGCGGCCGCTCGGCCCTGGTCCATGGCGTCGGGAAGCTGACCGGCGCTGAAGTCATGGCGACCGATCTGCGGGCGTCGATGAGCCTGGTCCTGGCCGGCCTTGCCGCCGATGCCGAGACCGAAGTCCTGCGCGTCTACCACCTCGACCGCGGCTACGAGCGCCTCGAAGAAAAACTCTCCGCCGTCGGCGCCACCATCGAGCGGCGGACCAGCGGTTAGTAGACCCTCCCCACGCTTTCGTGGGGAGGGGGACCAGCGCAGCTGGTGGAGGGGTTCTGGGGGGTGAGCAGAACCCCTCCACCGCACTTCGTGCGGTCCCCCCAGCAAATGCTGGAGAGGATTGCGCTTAAAGCCGGTCCAGTCCGTGCAGGATCAAGCCGACCAGTCCGCCAACCAGGGTGCCGTTGATGCGAATGTATTGAAGATCGCGGCCGACCGCACTTTCGAGCCGCGCGGTGATCGTCCGCGCATCCCAGCCGCGCACGGTTTCCGACACCAGCTTGACGATCGAACTGCCGTAACTGGCGGCCAGCCCGGCAACTGTGCGCCGCCCGAACTGGTTGATCGCGCGGCGGATGCGGGGGTCGCCCTCAAGCGTCGTGCCCATCGATTTCAGCACCTCGCCCAATTGGCCGGCCATGGCCGCGTCGGGGTTGCGGGCAGCACGGATGATCGCCTCGCGCCCCTTCTGCCACAGCGTGTCGAGCCACATGTTGACCGAGCGGTTGGCGAGCAGCTCGTCCTTCATCGCCTCGACCCGCTCGCGCGTGTCGGGCTTGGTCTGGAGGTCGTTGGCCAGCGGGGCGAGCGCTTGCTCAACCTTCTGGCGCACCGGATGCGCGGGGTCGGTCGACATTTCGACGGTCAGCTTGCGCAATCCGTCCATGATCGAATCGGCGAGCTTGGTGTCGAGCCCGGCGAGCTTGAGAACCCAGTTGGCGCGCTTGCGGACCATGTCGCGGATCAGGCTTTCGTTCGAGTCGAGGACTCGCGCGGACCAGCGGATCACCGCTTCGAGCATCGGCACGTGGCGGTCCTCGTTGATCGCCGAGGCGAGCGCGTGGCCGAGCAGCGGCGACACTTCCATGGTCTTGAGCCGCGAGGCAATGGCGCTCTTGACGATGCCGCCCAGCCGCTCGTCGTCGAGCCCTTCGAAAATGTCGGCGATCAGCCGCGAAGCGCCGTGCCGAATGCGGGTCCCTTCGCCTTCCGGGGCGCGCAGGAAGCGGCCGGCGGCGCCGGCGATGTCGATGTTGCGCATCCGCCGAGCGACCACCGATGCGACCAGGAAATTCTCTTTGAGGAACGAGGCCAGCGCCTCGCCGATGCGGTCCTTGTTGCGCGGGATAATGGCGGTGTGCGGGATGGGCAGGCCGAGGGGATGGCGGAACAGCGCAGTGACCGCGAACCAGTC
>JBDSBX010000096.1:0-4004 GCA_039921365.1 Sphingomicrobium sp.
CCGCGACCCGCAAGCCGTGGCTCGCCGCGGTCGCCGGCTTCGCGCTTGGCGGCGGCTGCGAAGTGGCGATGATGGCCGACTTCATCATCGCCGCCGACACCGCGAAATTCGGCCAGCCCGAGATCAAGCTCGGCGTCACCCCCGGCATGGGCGGCTCGCAGCGGCTGGTCCTCGCGGTCGGCAAGGCCAAGGCGATGGAGATGTGCCTGACCGGCCGCATGATGGGCGCGGAGGAAGCCCAACAGTCCGGCCTGGTTGCCAAAGTCGTCCCCGCGGCGGAACTCCTCAATGAAGCGCTGAAGACCGCCGCCGCCATTGCCGCCATGGCCCCGCTCGCCGCCATCGCCACCAAGGAAATGGTCAACGCCGCCTTCGAAATGCCGCTCGGCCAGGGCATCCGCTTCGAACGCCGCCTGTTCCACGGCCTGTTCGGGACCGAGGACCAGAAGGAAGGCATGGCCGCGTTTGTGGAAAAGCGCCCGGGGAATTGGAAGGGGAGGTGATTGGCGGACTGTTCTTCGTCGCTTTGAGCATTTTCCTCTTTTGGATGGGATGGCGCCACTGGCGATACCGAGATGAAGACACGATCAGTCTGCTTGAGGCCGGCATACTAAAAGCCACGGGCGAAGAGCCGATGCCGAGTACCCGTACCGATCGAGTCCTGAGCAGAGTGCAGGCCATTTTCGGATTCCTGCTCGGACCGTTTTTCATTTTTGTCGGCTTGGTAGCCATCTTAGTTGAACTGGATTTGGTATGAAGATCGCATTCATCGGCCTTGGCCACATGGGCGGCGGTATGGCGCCCAATCTCGCCAAGGCCGGCCACGAAGTCCACGCGTTCGACTTAAGCGAAGAAGCACTCAGCCGCGCCGTCGAACACGGCTGCACCGCCGCCACATCCGGCGCCGAAGCCTGTGAAGGCGCCGACGCGGTTGTCACCATGCTTCCGGCGGGCGACCACGTCGCCGGGATTTACCGCGCCGCCGTGTTCGCGGCCGCTCCCAAATCCGCGATCCTGATCGACTGCTCGACGATCGACGTTGCCACCGCCAAGGCGGTCGAGGCCGAGGCGCGGACATTGGGCTTCACCATGGTCGACGCGCCCGTGTCGGGCGGCATCGCCGCGGCCGAGGGCGGCACCCTGACCTTCATGGTCGGCGGATCGGCCGAAGGCTTCGAGCGCGCCCGCCCGTTGCTTGAGCACATGGGCAAGGCGGTGATCCACGCCGGCGCACCCGGCTCCGGCCAGGCCGCCAAGATCTGCAACAACATGCTCTTGGGCGCGACCATGGCCGCGACTTGCGAGACCTTCGTTCTCGCCGGCAAGCTCGGCCTCAGCCTCCAGACATTTTACGACATTTCCTCAAAAGCCTCGGGCCAGAGCTGGTCGATGACCTCTTATTGCCCGGTCCCCGGAGTCGGCCCCGACACGCCCGCCGACCGCGGCTATGAAGGGGGTTTCGCCGCCGCGCTGATGCTCAAGGACCTCAAGCTGGCGATGGCTGCGGCCGAGGAAGCCGGCGCCTATACCCCGATGGGCGGCGAGGCCGAGGAACTCTACAAGCGCTTCGTCGATTTGGGTGGTGGCACCAAGGACTTCTCCGGCATCATCAAGATGATCGACGACAGCTGGACCCCGCCCAAGTCTCCCAAGGAGTGAAAATGCGTAACGCCCTGCTCGCCGCCACAGTCGCCGCCGTCATGCTTGCCGGCTGTCAGCAAGCCGCCGACAACCCGGCCGCCAACGCCGACACCCCGACTGGCCAGGTCCTGCCGATCCGCGACAATGCCGCGGTGCTGGTCCGCGCCCCGGCGACCAAGGCGGCGGCGCTCAAGCTGATGCACGACCGGCACGAGAGCATGGAGCAGATCGGCAAGGCAATGAAAGTCGCCGGCCGCGAGCTCAAGGCCAGCGCGCCCAACCTCGCCGCGGTGCGCGCGTCGGCCGCGACCATCGCGAGCCTCGCGCCCAAGGTCCCGTCCTGGTTCCCGCCCGGCACCGGCCCCGATGTCGGCAAGACCATGGCCAAGCCCGAAATCTGGCAGAAGCCCGCCGACTTCGCCGCCAGGACCAAGTCGTTCCAGCAAGCCGCGCTGGCCTTCAACGCCGCCGCTCAGGGCACCGACCTCACCACCATCAAGGCCAAATTCGGCGACATGGCCAAGACCTGCAAGGGATGCCACGACCCCTATCGCACCGAGCACAAGAAATGATGCTTCGGTGAAGGCTCCCGTCTGGGACCTGCCGATCCGCCTGTTTCACTGGCTCCTGACGGGGCTGATCGGCTTCAGCTGGTGGTCGGTCAGATTCGACCACACCGACTGGCATATCTGGTCGGGCATCGCCATCCTGACGCTGCTCGTTTTCCGCTTGCTGTGGGGGTTTTTCGGCAGCTCGACGGCGCGGTTCGCCAATTTCGTGCGCGGCCCGGCCGCCGTCGTCGCTTATCTTCGCGACTCCAGCAGCTGGCGCGCCGCTGGGCACTCGCCGCTCGGCGCATTGAGCGTCGTCGCCTTGCTCGCCGCAATCGCGGTCCAGGTCGGGCTCGGGCTGTTCTCGACCGACCCCGACGGGCTCTTCGAAGGCCCGCTCGCAAGCCTCGTCAGCATCGACGCGACCGACACCGCGCGCGATTTTCACGAGCTGTGGTTCTACGTCTTGCTGGCCTTGATCGTGATGCACATCGGGGCGATCCTTTATTATCGCTTCATGCTCAGCACGAAGCTGACCAGCTCGATGATCAGCGGCCGGCTCGCGCTCAAGCCCGGCACCGAGCCCATGCGGCCGGCGCGCTGGTGGGTGGCGGTGCTGTGCCTCGCCGCCGCCTTCGCCGTCGCCCGCTGGGTAGTGGCAGGCGCGCCGCCAATCTCCCCTTGATGGCGCGCGGTTGCAGGGCCACATCACGGCCATGTTGATCCGCACCGAACAAACGCCCAACCCGGCGACTCGCAAATTCCTCCCCGGCCAACCGGTGATGGACACCGGCAGCCGCGATTTCGCCGATGCCCAAACGGCGCAAGTTTCGCCGCTGGCGGCCGAACTGTTCGTCACGGGCCAGGTCGAAGGCGTCTTTTTCGGCAGCGACTTCATCTCGGTCACCGCCGCCCCCGGCGCTTCGTGGGACGACCTTGAACCCGAAGTCGTCGGCATGCTGCTCGATCATTTCGTCAGCGGCGCCCCGCTGTTCGCCACCGGCAGCGCGGCGGGCATCCACATCGCCGCCGAACCGATGTTCGAGGAAGACCCGGCGGACGCCGAGATCATCGAGCAAATCCGCGAGCTGATCGAAACCCGCGTTCGTCCGGCGGTCGCGCAGGACGGCGGCGACATCGTCTATCGCGGCTATCGCGACGGCCATCTCTATCTCGCGCTGCAAGGCGCCTGCCAGGGCTGCCCCTCGTCCGAGATTACCCTCAAGCAGGGCATCGAGAGCCTGATCCGCCACTATGTCCCGGAGGTCGAGTCGGTCGAAGCCGTCTGACGGATCCAATAATCGCTTGCCCGTTGGGCAATGCTGTGGCCCACTCGCTTGGTTAATAGGGACAATCGCTTGATCCTTGCGATCGACACCTCGACCGCCGCTTGCACCGTTGCGCTGTTCGACAGCGACGGAGGCTGCATCGCGCACTGCGACGAGATGATCGGCCGCGGCCACGCCGAGCGCCTGGTGCCGATGATCGACGAGCTCCTCGCCGGGCGAACCGCGACCCACATCATCGTTGGCGTCGGCCCGGGCAGCTTCACCGGCCTGCGGGTCGGCATCGCCGCCGCGCAAGGCCTGGCAATCGGCTGGGACGCCGATCTTGCCGGCTTGTCGTCGCTGGCGCTGCTCGCCGCGGACGCGACCGACGGGGCTTCGGTCGCCGCCGCCATGCACGGCGGGCACGGCGAGCTGTTCGTCCAGCAATTCGATCGCGCGCCGTTGACGCCGTCGTCGCCGCTGCTCAGCCTGACCCCCGGCGAGGCCGCGGCCGCCATTTCCGCGCCGTTGGTGGTCGGGCCGG
>JBDSBX010000097.1:0-6132 GCA_039921365.1 Sphingomicrobium sp.
GCGACGGCCTCTTCGCCGAGCGTGTAATCGAGCCCGCGCCGGCTCTTGGTCGGCAGGTAGGCGCCGAGGAATTTGTGCAACGCGACCGAATTGCCAACCGCCGAATGCAGCCGCTCCAGGTCCGCGACGGCGTCTTCGCTGACGCCCGGCAGATCATTGCGGCGGGCGAGGATCTTGACCTTGCCGCCGCGCTGCGACTGCTGCGCGGCCATCGCCGCGATGATATTGGTGCGCGCCTGCTCGGTCCAGTCGGCGCGCGGCTCTTTGAGCCCGCCGGTCGTCACCGAATTGACGGTGACATCCGGACGCATGACCAGCAGTCGGTAATCGCCCTGGGGCGGCGTGAATTGCAGGTCGGCGTATTGGCGCGTCTGGACGCAGCCAGCCACGGGGACGCTGAGCGCAACCGCCAGCGCAATAGCCAAATGACGCATGTCGAACCTCCGCGATCCGCCAACCGCGGCCGCCCCTAATGTGTTCCCATTGCTCGCCGGTTAATGAACGCCAGATTAAAAAATGCTAGTGTTTTTAACCAATTAGCGTGACGGGCAAGCCGCCCCCTGGACGCCTGACAAACATTTGCCGTCGATGCTTGTCGAATCGATTCGGAGCCCGATCGTCGCGGCCAATGTCGGCATGATGTCGATCGTCTCGACATGCTCGTCGCGGTTCGCCGCCGCCATCCCCGGGCGCCAGAAAAGGATCGGCACGCGGCGGTCGTAATCCCACGGACTGCCGTGGGTTGAGATATAGGAATGGGTATCGGCGATCGGCGTGACGTGCGGCTTGAGCAGCACGAGGAGGTCGCCCGAACGCTTCGGTTCGAAAGAGGCCCGGGCGCGCTCGGCTAGGGTCCATTTGTCGGGGCTCGTCGTCGGCATTGCGACACGGCGTAGCTGGCCGGAAGTGAAGACGGCCTCGACTTGCGGGTGCCGCGAATACGCCGCCAAGGCTTCGACCTGGGCCCGCGCCCGATCGCCCGGTTTGAGCGAACTGTCGAAATAGACGTCGCCCGAGAAGTCGCCGAGGAGGACTGGACCGCTCAGCTTGAGCCTAGCAGAGATTTGCTTGCCCATTTGCACCGCTCCCAGGGCCGGATCGACGCGCGCCGCGGCAACGCCTTTCAAGCGCAGGCGTTCGGGAATATCCTCACCGCCGTGGTCGGCGGTCAGGGTGACCGCATAGTTAAGTCCGCTGCGATCGAGCAGCGCGAAAAAATCGCCGAGATCGCGGTCGAGCGACAGCAATTGCAGGCACATCTCCTGGCCCCCGGGGCCGTATGTGTGGCCGACGTAATCGGTCGCCGACAGGCCGATCGAAATCAGGTCGGATGAGGTGCCGGCTCCCATCCGCAAATCCTGGATCAGCCCCGCGGCCAAAGCGAGCACCGTGCCATCGAAGGCCGGGGAAGCACGGTAGCCTGCCGTATCACCGGCGGCGCGCGCAAAGCGGCCATTGCCAACCGGCTTGCCGCCGCCCTGTACCTCGATGATGCCCGCCTTCGCGATGCAGACGGGCGGCGGATCAAGGGGCGGCTGCGGGGCGGCCAGCAACGCCGTGACTGCGGCATTGGCCCGGGTCACGCTGGCCGGCGGCGCAGCGCGTAGATCGGTAGCGAAGCGCTTGCCGTTCCAATACCAGCGCTGGTCAGCGGCGCGGCCGCTCATCATCACCGCCGCGCGGTCCTTGCCGGCGACCGCGACGTTGCGGCTGCCGGCCCACGCCAACTTCAAGCGCTCGCCGAGCGTCATCGCGGTGAGATGCAACGGCGAGACGGTATATGCGGTCGACGAGGATCCGGGCACGCCCTCGTCCTCGGCGCAATAGACCGTCTTGTCCGAGCGGCTTTGCGATTGGTCGACCCAGGCGTTGGCGATCATCCCGTTGCGCGTCGGCCGGGTGCCGGTGAGTATGGTGGAATGGCCGGGGCAGGTCTCGGTCGCCGCGTGGCTTTGATACCCGTTGCGGAACACCGTTCCGCCCGCAAGCCGCGCCAAGCCGCCGGAGAAATGCGGTCGATATTCGTCGAACAGATCGGCCGAGAATTGGTCGACCGAAATCACGACCAGCAGCCGCGGAGTCCCCGGCGCCAGCTTGGCGACTGCGGCCGGTTGGGCGCAAGCCGCTGACGGGAGAAGCGCGAGCCACAAGGCTGAAACCCACCAACGCATCACGCCATTCCTTCCGTTCAGTCGAGCTTGGCCCGAAGCCGTTCGTTGACCAGCATCGGATTGGCCTTGCCAGCCATGGCTTTCATCACCTGGCCGACGAAGAAGCCGAATAGGGCTTCCTTGCCGCCCTTGAACTGCTCGACTTTGTCGGCGTTGGCGGCGAGCACCTGGTCGACCGCGGTGTCGATGGCGCCGGTGTCGCAGGTCTGCTTGAGGCCGCGCTGCTCGACAATTGCAGCAGCTCCATCGCCGGTCTCGAGCATGATTTCGAAGACCTGCTTGGCAAGACTGCCAGAGATAGTGCCGTCCCCGACCAGCGCGAGCAATTCAGCGGCTCGAGCCGGGTTGACGGGACTCGTCGCCATCGTCTTGCCGAGGCGATTGAGCGCCCCGAACAGTTCGGACGCGACCCAATTGGCAGCAGCCTTGGGCTCAACGCCCCCGACGAGAAGCTCGTCGAACCAGCGCGCGCTCTCGACTTCGGCGGTGAGCACGCCGGCGTTATACGGCGGGATGCCGAGCGCCTCGTAGCGCTGGCGCTTGGCGTCGGGCAGCTCGGGCAGCGAGGCGCGGCACTCGGCGATGAATGCCTCGTCGAGCTCGAGCGGGAGGAGATCCGGATCGGGGAAATACCGGTAATCGTGCGCGTCTTCCTTGGAGCGCAGCGAGCGTGTGACGCCCTTGTCCGGGTCATACAGCCGGGTTTCCTGGACGATCGCGCCACCGCCCTCCAGCACCTCGACCTGGCGCTTCGCCTCATGCTCGACCACCGCCATCACGAAGCGCACCGAATTGACATTCTTGGTCTCGGTTCGCGTGCCAAGGTCACCGCCCGGCCTGCGCACCGAGACGTTGACGTCGGCGCGCATCGAGCCTTCCTCCATATTACCGTCGCACGAGCCGACGTAGCGGAGAATTGCTCTGAGCTTTCGTAAGTAAGCTCCTGCTTCGGCAGGTGAACTCATGTCAGGACGCGAGACGATCTCCATCAAGGCGACGCCGCAGCGGTTGAGGTCGACGTAGCTCATCGTCGCGTGCTGGTCGTGCATCAATTTGCCCGCGTCCTGCTCGACATGGATGCGCTCGATGCCGATCGCTTTGGTGCTGCTTTCGTCCTTGTCATCGAGCAGCACCTCGACTTCGCCTTCCCCGACCAGCGGATGGTAGAGCTGGCTGATCTGATAGCCCTGCGGGAGGTCGGCGTAGAAGTAATTCTTGCGGTCGAAGCGGCTGTAGGCGTTGACCTTGGCGTCGAGGGCGAGGCCGGTGCGGACCGCCTGGCGAATGCATTCGCGGTTGAGCACCGGCAGCATGCCCGGCATCGCCGCATCGACCAGGCTGACGAGGCTGTTGGGTTCCGCCCCGAACACCGCCGAGGCCCCGCTGAACAGCTTGGCATCGGAGACGATCTGGGCGTGGACCTCAAGGCCGATGACGACCTCCCAGTCGCCGCTGGAGCCTGCGATGCGATAGGGTGCGTCCGCGTCGGCCATTACCACCATTTCTCCGGGCGATGGCTGAAGCCAGCGCGCTCTTCGATCGCCATCGCGGCGTTGAGGACACCCTGCTCGTCGAGCTCGCGGCCAATCAGGTGGAGGCCGAGCGGGAGGCCCTGCCCGTCGAGCCCGCCCGGGACCGACATGGCGGGCAGCCCGGCAAGGCTCGCCGGCACCGCGAAGACGTCGTTGAGATACATCGCGAGCGGATCGGTCTTCTCGCCGATGCCAAAGGCGGCGGAAGGCGCGGTCGGGGTCAGGATCAGGTCGCAACCTTCGAATGCGGCCGCGAAATCCTGCTTGATCAGGGTGCGGACCTTCTGCGCTTTGTTGAAATAAGCGTCATAAAAGCCGGCTGAGAGCACGTAGGTGCCGATCATGATGCGGCGCTTGACCTCGGGGCCGAAACCGGCGGCGCGGGTGGCCGCGTACATGCCGTCGAGGCCACCCTCCCCGTCAACGCGCAGGCCGTACCGAACGCCGTCATAGCGGGCGAGATTGGACGAGGCCTCGGCGGGTGCAATGATGTAATAGGTCGGCAATGCATATTGCGTGTGCGGCAGCGAGATCTTGACCGGCTCCGCGCCGGCATCGCGCAGCCACTCGACACCCTTGTCCCACAGCGCATCGATATCCGCGGGAACTCCGTCGATCCGATACTCCGTCGGAATGCCGACCCGCTTACCCTTCAGATCGCTCGACAGATTCGCTTCCCACTGCGGCACCTGGAGATCGAGTGCAGTCGAATCCTTCGCGTCGAACCCGGCCATTGCCTCGAGCAGGATGGCGCAATCGCGAACCGTCTTGGCCATTGACCCCGCCTGGTCGAGCGAGCTTGCAAACGAGACGATCCCCCAGCGAGAGCAGCGGCCGTAGGTCGGCTTGATCCCGCAGATGCCGGTGAATGCGGCCGGCTGGCGGATGGAGCCGCCGGTGTCGGTGCCGGTGGCTCCCGGGATAATGCCGGCCGCGACCGCCGCCGCCGACCCGCCCGAGGAGCCGCCCGGAGTAAGCGCCGCATTGCCGCGATCGTTGCGCTTCCACGGGCTAATGACCGGCCCGTAGGCGCTGGTCTCGTTGGAGGAGCCCATGGCGAACTCGTCCATGTTCAATTTGCCCAGCATCCCCGCACCGGCGCGGCGCAAATTGCCGCTAACGGTGCTTTCGTAGGGCGGCTTGAAGCCGCCGAGGATGCGGCTGCCGGCGGTGGTGGCGACGCCCTCGGTGGCGAACAAATCCTTGATTCCGAGCGGGATCCCCGCGAGCGCGCCCAGATCTCCAGTTCCACGCGCAGCATCCGCCTTGTCCGCTGCGGCGAGCGCATCCTCCGGCGTTTCGACCGTGAAGGCATTCAGGGCACGCGCACCGGCGACGGCGGCATTGAACGCCTCCGCCACCTCCCGCGCGCTGAACTCGCCACCGCGAAAGCCGTCACGAAGCTCGGTAATGGTCATGGTCGTCAACGACACTATTCGATCACCTTGGGCACCGCGAAAAAGCCGTGCTCGGCGCCCGGCGCGTTGGCCAGCACGGCATCGCGGCAATCGCCGTCGGTCACTGCATCATCGCGCAGCCGCAGCTCCTGGTCGATCACCGCCGTCAGCGGCTCGACGCCGTCGGTATTGACCTCGGCCAACTGCTCGATCCAGCCAAGAATATTGTTCAGTTCCGGCACTAACGCCTCAATCTCGGCGTCGCTCATCGCGATCCGGGCGAGCTTGGCAATGTGGCGCACCTGTTCGGTATTGACGGACATGGGGTTCCTAGTTTGGACGCATCGCAAAGCGATGCTTGCGCGGCTAGCAGGGCGCCCCGTGGGCTTCAAGCAAAGCCCTATTCGAAAGCCTCTCCAACCGGCTTACCGTCAACGAACAATTGCCGCCGTTCGACCGTGCGCAGCTCGACCGGCGCGGTGCCCACATTGGGGCGGAATGACGGCTTGGCGACGAACCGGCTGTGAATGTCCTGCGACCAGACTCCCTTGGCATCGCGCTCGAGCACGGCGCTTTCGACTGTGTCGTCCTTGATCAGGGGCCCGGCGATCACCGCCCGGCGGTTGTCGACCAACGTCACCACGCACGGCCCAACGCGACAATATCGGGTTGCGGCGATCGAGCTCATCAGGTCGGGGGGCAGCGCGCTACCCTCAGGGATGACGCGCAGACGGGTGCCGAGGTTGGCGGCGCTGTCGGTCTTCCGAACTTGCTCCTCGACGTCATAGCGGTTTTTCGAGGCGAGAGCGGCGCTCGCCAGCTTGCGCTGGCCGGGCGAGCTACTGCGAGCTAACTCGATTAAGCGACGGCGACCGCTGGGACCGAAATCGAACGCCATCGCGCGCCAGTCGAATTCGTCGGCCGGAACTCGGCCAGCGGCGTAGCGGGCCATTTGGGATTGGGCCGAGATCGCTCCGAAATCGAGGATTGGCAAGGCGAGGAACAGGGCGAGGCCGCACAGGCCGATGGCCA
>JBDSBX010000098.1:0-5244 GCA_039921365.1 Sphingomicrobium sp.
CTTGCCGCATGACGTCGGTGTTGCCAGTGCAGTCGAAGCTGTAGTCGGCGCCACCGTCGAGCATTGCGATTAGGTGCGCGACGACGTCGTCGACCTCCTTCGGATTGACGAAATCGGTCATCCCGAATTGGCGGCCCCACGCTTCCTTCCCCGGATTGATGTCGACCCCGACGATTCGCGCGGCGCCCGCCAGCCGCGCGCCCTGGATGACGTTGAGGCCGATCCCGCCCAGCCCGAACACGACAACATTGTCGCCCGGCTGGACGTTGGCGGTCTTCGTGACCGCGCCGACGCCGGTGGTGACGCCGCAACCGATGTAACAGGCCTTGTCGAACGGCGCGTCGTCGCGGATTTTGGCGACGGCGATCTCGGGCAAAACTGTGAAGTTCGAAAAGGTCGAGCAGCCCATATAATGATAGATGGTCTGGCCGTTGTAACTGAAGCGGCTGGTGCCGTCGGGCATCACGCCCTTGCCCTGGGTAGCGCGGATTGCAGTGCATAAATTGGTCTTGCCCGACAGGCACGACTTACACTGCCGGCATTCGGGGGTGTACAGCGGAATCACGTGGTCGCCGGGCTTGAGCGAGGTGACGCCGGGGCCAGTTTCGCGGACCACGCCTGCCCCTTCGTGGCCAAGGATCGACGGAAACAGCCCCTCGCTGTCCAAGCCGTCGAGCGTGTAAGCATCGGTGTGGCAGATGCCGGTCGCCATGATCTCGACCAGGACTTCCCCCGCCTTGGGGCCGCCGAGGTCGAGCTCGACGATCTCGAGCGGACGCTTGGCTTCAAACGCGACGGCGGCACGGGTCTTCATGGCATCGGCTCCCCCAGTCCAATCCCGGCCGCCTTGCCACCAACATGCGGTTCGGCCAAGCTGAACTCGAAGAGGGCAGGCGATGGAACCCAATAACTGGCTACAGGGCCGTCACGCGCTGGTCACCGGCGGCGGGACCGGGATCGGCGCGTCGGCGGCCGCGCACTTGCACTCGGCGGGCGCTAAACTGTCGCTCCTTGGCCGCCGGCGCGAGCCGTTGGACAAGATCGCCGCCATGGTTTCAGGCACGGCGGTTCAGTGCGACGTCACCGACCGCGCCGAAATCGAGCGCGCGTTCGACGAAGCCCGCGCCGCCAACGGCCCGATCGAGATGCTGGTCGTCAACGCCGGCATCGCCGAGAGCGCGCCCTTCCACAAAATGACCCGCGACAGCTGGGACCGGATCATCGCCACCAACCTCACCGCCACCTTCGATTGCACCCAGGCGGCGATCGGCGACCTGCTCAAGAGCGACCATGGCCGGCTGGTCTATGTCGCTTCGGTGGCGAGCCTGCGCGGCGTGCCTTATGCGGCGCATTATGCCGCGTCGAAGCACGGCCTGCTCGGCCTGATGCGCAGCCTGGCCGCCGAATATGCCAAGACCAACCTGACCGTGAACGCCGTCTGCCCGGGCTATGTCGACACGCCGATGACCGACCAGTCGATCGCCCGGGTGTCGGAAATTACCGGCCGCAGCGAGGACCAGTCGCGCGGCGCGATCACCAACATGAACGCCTGTGGGCGCCTCGTTCACCCGGACGGTATCGCCACCATGATCCTGACCCTGTGCCTGCCGCAGAGCCGCGACATCAACGGCGCCGCGGTGACCATCGACGGCGGGACTTCCGCGTGAGTTTCGACCCCGCGACATTCCAGCCGGATCACTTCCGGTGGGATTTCTCGGGCGGCGTCGCGACGATCACCCTCAATCGCCCCGAGCGCAAGAATCCGCTGACGTTCGAAAGCTATGCCGAGCTGCGCGACACGTTCCGCGAGCTGGCCGATACGCGGCAAGTCAAGTGCGTCGTCCTGACCGGCGCTGGCGGCAATTTCTGTTCGGGCGGCGACGTCCACGAAATCATCGGGCCGCTGACCAAGATGGATCCGGACGGACTTCTGAAATTCACTCGCATGACCGGCGATCTGGTCCGCGCAATGCGCTCCTCCCCGCAGCCGATTGTCGCCGCGGTCGAGGGCGTGTGCGCCGGTGCCGGCGCGATCCTGGCGATGGCCAGCGACTTGCGGCTCGCTGCCCCTAACACCAAGACCGCCTTCCTGTTTACGCGCGTCGGCCTGTCGGGGGCGGACATGGGCGCCTGCGCGATCCTGCCGCGGATCATCGGCCACGGCCGCGCCGCCGAAATGCTGTTCACCGGACGCAGCATGAGTGCCGACGAGGGGCTCGCCTGGGGCTTCTTCAATCGCCTGTCCGACACTGTCCTTGCCGACGCGAACGCGTTAGCGGCCCAACTCGCCAGCGGGCCGTCGCTCGCCCATTTCGTTACCAAGCGCCAGCTCGACGCCGAATGGGCCGAGCCGATCGAAACCGCGCTCGACCTGGAGGCCCAGGCGCAGGCAGCGCTGATGGCGACCAACGACTTCAAGCGGGCTTACGAAGCCTTCGCCGCGAAGCGCACGCCTGAGTTCGAAGGCAATTGATGGCGGATCGGAGCTTCTTGGACTGGCCATTTTTCAATGCGGAAATGGGCCACAAGGAGTTTGCGGATGAACTGCAACGCTGGTGCGCGACCAATCTTAGCGAGACGCACGGGGATGATGTGGACGCGCAATGCCACGCGCTCGTGCGCAAGCTTGGCGAGTCCGGATACTTGGACCATTGCGTCGCCAGAGGCGCCTGCCGGCCCGAGGTGATTATTCTGGCCGTCGCCCGCGAAACTCTGGCTTATCATTGTGGCCTCGCCGATTTCGCGTTTGCAATGCAGGGGCTGGGCTCGGGCGCGATCAGCCTGTTCGGCTCCGACGAGCAAAAGCGTGAATGGCTTCCCAAGGTTGCCTCCGGCGAGGCCATCCCCGCTTTCGCGCTGACCGAGCCGGAGTGCGGATCGGACGCGGCAAATTTGGCGATGACTGCTCGGCGCGAGGGCAATGCGTGGCGGCTCGACGGCGAAAAGACCTACATCTCGAACGGCGGCATCGCCGATTTCTACGTGACCTTTGCGCGCACCGGCGAGGACGAAGGCGCGAAGGGCCTGTCGGCATTCATCGTGGACGCCGACACGCCCGGCCTGCGCGTCGTCGAGCGCATCGCCGTGATCGCCCCGCACCCGCTTGCCCGTTTGAAATATGACGGCGTTCGCGGCGACCTGATCGGCGAGCCCGGGCAAGGCTTTGCGATCGCGATGCAGACCCTCAACCTGTTTCGGGTGACGGTCGGCGCGGCGGCGCTCGGCTTCGCCCGCCGCGCGCTCGACGAAGCGCTAGCCTTTGCGTCAAGGCGGAAGCTGGGCGCCGGCACGCTCGCCGACAATGCCGTCACCCAGGCCAAGCTCGCCGACATGGCGACCGCGATCGATGCGTCGGCGCTACTCGTCTATCGTGCGGCGTGGCAGCAGGATGTCGGCGGCAAGGACAACCGCCGCGCGGCTGCCATGGCCAAGCTCTACGCGACCGAACATGCGCAGCAAGTCATCGACGCGGCGGTGCAGATGCACGGCGGCGCCGGCGTCACCAAGGGCGCCAAGGTAGAAGAACTCTATCGCGACATTCGCGCGCTGCGGATTTACGAAGGCGCGTCCGAAGTGCAGCGCCAGGTCATTGCCCGCGACTTGCTAAAGGAACATTCGCTTAAGGATCAACTGCGATGAACATCCTGCTCCCGCCCGGTTGGCCGCGGCCCAAGGGCTCTTCGAACGGCATTTCGGCAAGCGGCCGGACGATCTTCACCGCCGGCGTGGTGGGCTGGGACGAGCATGAACATTTCCCGTCGCACCGGCTGGTCGACCAGTTCGCGCAGGTCCTGCGCAACACGCTCGCCATCCTGGCCGAGGACGGCGCGGGCCCCGAACATATCGTGCGCATGACCTGCTACATCACCGACCGGTCTCAATATCTCGACCAGCGCGACGAACTGGCGCCGGTGTGGAAGTCGATCATGGGCTCCAACTATCCGGCGATGGCGCTGGTCGAGGTCAAGGCGCTGATTGAGCGTTCGGCGCTGATCGAGATCGAGACGACGGCGGTGGTACCCGAGTGAGAGACCGGTTTGTCGAGGACCGCCTGCCCCCACCTGAGCAGCTCCCGGAATTCCGCTTCGATCTGCCAGAGCTGCAATATCCCGAGCGGCTGAACGCGGCCGCCGAGCTCCTCAAGGGCGGGGCGCCGGGCGCGCTGGCAATCGTCAACGCGCATGGCCGCTGGAGTTATGCCGACCTCGATAATTTCTCCGGCCGGATCGCGCGGCTGCTGGTCGACGAGGAAGGATTGACCCCAGGCAATCGCGTGCTGCTGCGCGGGCCCAACAGCTACACGATGTTCGCCGCCTGGCTCGGCGTGCTCAAGGCCGGCGGCGTCGTGGTCGCGACCATGCCGCTGCTTCGCCCCGGTGAAATTGCCACCGTCATCGACCGCGCCCAAGTCAGCCACGCCATCGTCGACAGCCGCTTCATCGGCGATTTTCGTGCAACGATGGAGCAGACCCGCTTCGTCAAGCACTTAATCAAATATGACGGCGACCACGGCCACGGCGAACTCGAGAAGCGCTGCGCCAACCTCAAGCCGCTCGCCGCACACGACACCGCATCCGACGATCCCGCGCTGATCGCATTCACCAGTGGCACCACCGGCGTCCCCAAGGGCTGCGTCCAGTTCCACCGCGACATCCTCGCGCCGTGCGACAGTTTTGCGAGACATCTGATCTGCCCCAAACCCGGCGACATCTTCATGACCTCGGCGCCGATCGCGTTTACTTTCGGATTGGGCGCGACGCTGCAATTCCCGCTGCGCTTCGGAGCTGCGGCGGCGACCATCGAGCAGGGCGGCCCGCCGGCGATGCTGGAAGCCATCGCCCAGTTCGGCGTCAGCCACCTCGCCACCGCCCCGACCGCCTACAAGGCGATGCTCGCGACGGAGGCCGCCTTCCCCCAACCCGTTCGTGTCGAGCGAAGTCGAGACAGGTCCGCGCCAACATCCCTCGACTACGCTCGGGACGAACGGATTGGAGCTCTCGAAGGAGCTTTGAAGACGTTGCGCTACTGCATCTCCGCCGGCGAGCATCTGCCCGAAGCCACCTGGCACGCGTGGCAGGACCGCACCGGCCTCGCCATCACCGACGGCATCGGTGCGACCGAGATGATGCACATTTTCATCTCCGCCGCCGGCCACGACATCCGCCCCGGCGCGACCGGCAAGGCAGTGCCCGGCTATACCGCGGCCATCCTCGACCCCGATGGCAACGAACTTGTCGAGGGCGA
>JBDSBX010000099.1:0-3692 GCA_039921365.1 Sphingomicrobium sp.
ACACCGCGGCGGCGGCGGGCGAGGCGACCAGCCGGGCGCCGGTCAGTTGCTGCAACCGCGCAATCCCGCCGACATGGTCGAGATGCTCGTGGCTGTGGAGCAGATATCTGACGTCTTCGAGACGGAACCCGAGAGCGCGGATGTTGCGTGCGATGAGGTCGGCGCCCGCTTCGGTCCCGGTGTCGATCAACACATGACCGGCGCTGCCGGTGATCAGGACGGCGGAGATGCCGCAGGTCCCGACGAGATAAGTGTTGCCGTGGATCCGGACCGGCGGCGCGGGCTTGTCCCACTCGTCCCAATCCTTGCAGGTCCCGTCGAACAGCGGGCCGGCGGTCTCGATCGGTGCAATCGGCCGCTCGACCTGTCGCGGTGACTTGCCGAGCGGGATGGTGACGACCTGGGCGGCGGCGGCGGCCGCGGCCAGCAGGCTAACGAACATAGGAGGCGCCGTTGACGTCGATCACCGTGCCAGTCGCGGACGGTGGTGCGTCGATGCTCAGCCAGCGGATGGCTTCGGCAACTTCATCGGTCGAGGCGACGCGGCCCAACGGGATGTCGGCGACCACCTGCTCGCCGCCGCGGCCGGCGAGATACTCTTCGGTCATTTCCGATACGGTGAATCCTGGGCAGACCGCGAATGCGTAGATCTGCTCGGCCGCATAGCCGCGGGCGATGGTCTTGGTCATGCCGATCAGCGCCGATTTGGACGCGGCGTAATGCCAGTGCTGGGGCGAGTCACCGCGGTAAGCGGCGCGGCTGGCGACGTTGACGACGCGGCCCCCCTTGATCCCTTTGGCGCCTTTCTCGCGGAAGTGCGCGATGGCGAGACGGCTCAGGTCAGCCGGCGCCTGCAGGTTGATGGCCAGGGTGCGTGCCCAGGCGGCGTGCCAATCGCCGTCGGCCACATCATCCGCGACGCCTTCATAGACGCCGGCGTTGTTGACTAGCACGTCGATGCGGCCACCGAGCCAGTCGAGCGCGGCGCTCCACAGCGTTCGCGGAGCGTCAGGATCGGCGAGGTCGGCGGCGAGTAGCGCGCCACCGCCGCGCGTCGATTGGCCCGCGACCTGGTGGCCGGTCGATTGGAGAAGCGCCAAAGCGGCCGCGCCGATACCGCGGCTGGCGCCGGTGACGAGGATGTTCATGGGGTGCTTGTATCCTCCCCAGCATTGGCTGGGGAGGGGGACCATTTGCCGAAGAGCAAAAAATAAGGGGGTTCTGAAACGGACCCTCTAAGAACCCCTCCACCAGCTGCGCTGGTCCCCCTCCCCACGAAATCGTGGGGAGGAACTCACGCGGCGATGCCGCTGACGAACTCCTTGGTAGTCGATTTGAAGTCGGCGATCTGTTCGCTGAAGCGGCCGAAGCCGGCCTCGACCTGGTCGATGTCCTTGGCGACATTTTCGGTGTCGGAGCGGATTGCGGCGATGGTCGAGCTCATCGAATCGGCCGCAAGCGCGGTTTCGTCGACGGCGGCGGTGATCATCGTCACGGTTTGCGCCTGGAGCTCCATCGCCTCGCGGATGCGGTCGGCGGAGACCTGCACCTCCTCGACGGTGCCTTGGATCGAGCTGTTGGCCTCGACCGTCTGGCGGGTCGCCTGCTGGATCGCGGTGATCTTGGTGGTGATGTCGTCGGTCGCCCGCGCCGTCTGGCTGGCGAGGCTCTTCACTTCCTGGGCGACGACCGCAAAACCGCGACCGGCATCCCCGGCGCGAGCCGCTTCGATGGTCGCGTTCAGGGCCAGCAAATTGGTCTGGCCGGCGATGTCCCGGATCAGGCTGAGGATCGATTCGATGGCTTCGACGTGGGACGACAGCGCCTGGCTGACCTTGACCGCTTGCTCGGCCTGGCCGCCGGCGCGGACGGCAACATCCGCCGCGGTCTCGACCTCGGTCCGGGCATCCTCGATCGCTCGGATCAGGCCGGCCGCGGTCTGAGCGGCTTCGCGCATGGCGACGGCCGACTGTTCGGCGGCGGCGGCGACTTCGCTGGTCTTGCCGAGCATGCCGCGGGCCGACGCGGCGGTCGCGCGGGTGCGGTCGGTCAGCGCCTTGGACTGTTCGGTGCTGTTGCGGACGAGGTCGGCGACGCGGCGCTCGAACTGCTCGCTCTGGCGGCCGCGCTGGTCGGCCGCGTCATTGGCTTCGAGGAGCGAAATCTGCGCGAGGATGATGTCCTCGCTGAAACTCAGCACGCGGTAAAACGTGTCGATCGCCTCGGCCCGGTCGCCGGCGCGGCCGGTGAAGCAATCGTCGAAGTTGCGGATGATTTCCTTGGCCATACGGGCTCGGGCGGCGATAAATTCGGGGACGCTGCGCTTGCCGGCGAACATCCTTATGCCCTGCTCGGCAAAGCCGCGGACCCATTCCTCGTTGACCGCTTTGAGGAATTGGTCGCTGCCAAGGCTGCCGACATCCTCGCCGAAATGGCTGTTCGACGCCGCCGCGATGATGGGTCCGGCAGCTTCCCACAGGCGGCGCAGCGATGCTTCGAAGTGACCGTCTTCACTATAAGAGGAAAGCCGCGACGCGACCTGCTGTTCGGTCAGGCGCTGCAGGTGTCCGATGTCGCCGCTCATCCAATGGTCTCCGTATATTCGCTTGCGCCCGCAAACTTTGATGTCGGGGCTGTTTGCTCCGGCAATGGTTAAGACCGGGTTAGGGGACGGGCCGAATCTTGCCTCGCCGCGGACTGCGCCCTAAGCGGTCGGCACCCGGCGCACCGCTTGCGCGACCGCCAAGCTGAAACACGAGAAAGACCTGCCGAATGGCCAGCCCACACCCCCGCCCCTTGTCCCCGCACCTCGGCGTCTGGCGATGGGGGCCGCACATGCTGGTCTCGATCCTCCACCGGATGACTGGCGCGGCCTTGTCCTTTGCCGGCCTCGCCCTGCTGGTGTGGTGGCTGACGGCGATCGCCGGCGGCACCGAGGCTTATGCGGATTTCACCAAGGCGGCGGCGCACCCGATTGGCCTGATCGTCCTGGTTGGCCTGACCTGGGCTTTCTTCCAGCATCTCCTGTCCGGCATCCGCCATTTGGTCATGGACAGCGGCGCCGGGTTCGAGCTTGAAACCAACAAGCGCTTCGCGGTGCTGACCCTGGCCGGCTCGTTGTTGCTGACCCTGCTGGTCTGGGTTCCCCAACTTGGAGCAATGCGATGAACCTGGGTCAAAGCGCGACGCCATTGGGCAAGGTCACCGGGCTCGGATCGGCCCACCATGGCGGCGAACATTGGCTGAGTGAACGGGTGACCAGCGCCGCCTTGCTGTTGCTTGGGGCATGGCTGATCGCGTCCCTGCTGTTCCTGCCGTCGTTCGACCGCGCGACTCTGGCCGAATGGCTTGCCGCGCCAAGCGGAGCAGTGCCGATGGCGCTGCTGGTCATCGCTGCATTCAAGCACGCGCTGCATGGCATGAAGGTGGTGGTTGACGATTATGTTCACGTCGAAGGCAATCGCTTCACCTTGAATACGCTGTTGCTGTTCCTCGCCATCGGCGGTGCATCGCTGGCCCTGTTCGCTCTTGGCCGGATGGCGTTCGGCGGCTCAGCTTGAGCGCTTACAAGATCATCGACCATGTTTATGACGTGGTGGTCGTCGGGGCCGGCGGGGCCGGACTCCGAGCATGCATGGGGGCGGCCGAAAAGGGCCTGAAGACCGCCTGCATCACCAAGGTCTTCCCGACCC
>JBDSBX010000100.1:0-3767 GCA_039921365.1 Sphingomicrobium sp.
TCCATAGATCGCTGCCTGCATCGACCGGCCCTTAATTGGCCACGAAGCAGTTCTCGCCGGCGACCCGCAGCGCCTGGCAGGCCTGCCTGGCGTCGGAGTTCGACGCCGCCCCGGCGCGCAGTCGGAACCCGCCGGAATAAGGCACCACCAGCTTGGTCATCGCCTTGACGCTCGGGAAGCGGGTCGACAGCGCGGTCCAGGCGCGCTCGGCCTGGGCGGCATTCTTGTAGGCGCCAAGCTGGATGACGCTGCCGGCGGGGCCGGCGGCTGGCTCGGGCGAAGCCGGCGGCGCGGCGGCCAGTGCCTTGGTTTCGCTCGTCGGGGTCGGCTTCGGCTCGGCCTTGGGCGGGCGCGCGACCGCTTCCTCGGGCAGAGCATCGAGGTCGAGCTGGGCGTCGGTGTCCTCGCCGGCGCTGGTCTGGAATGCGGTTTCGCTTTCGCCGGCGACGTCGAGGCCGCCGGGGTCCGCTGGCTTGATCTTGTACGGGCCGAGGTCGGCGCGGATCAGCTCGGGCGCGCCAAGCCCGGCCGGGTCCTTCCGGCCGAGATAGAAAAAGGTGGCGGCGATCAGCGCGACGGCCGCGAACACCACCAGCAGCGCGGCGAGCATCTTGCGCGACGAGAAGCCGCGCGGCCCGTCCTCATCGTCGACCGCCTCCAGCCACGGCAGCTCGCCATCGTCATAGCTCGACCGAAAATCGCCCATCGATCCCCCTACCGCTTCGGCAGCCCGACCACCACGCAGCTTTGCGCGATAACCCGCATCCGCTGGCAAAGCACCTCCGAATGCGCCTGCGACGTGGTCCCGAATTGCAGGCGGTAATAGACCTGTCCGTTGCGCAGCGACTGGACCGGCGCGACCACCGCCTTCAATCGCTTCATGCCCGGGTAAAGCCGAACGATCTTCCACCAGGCACGCTTGGCCTGGCGCCGGCTGCTGAAGGTCCCGATCCGCGCGACCCGCCCGTAAGCACCTTGCGACACCGCTGCGGGCCAAGCCTGGAGTGGTGCCGGGCGACGGGCGGCCACGGGCCGCTTGGCCTGCGCTGCTCGAACCCGGGCCAGATGCGATAAGGTCTGCGCCTGCCTGGCGGCGGCGCGGCGGTCCGGTCGGGCCTTGACCGTCCGCTTTGGCTCCGCGCGCGCGACGCGGATCGGCTCCGGCTCGGCGGCGGGTTGAACTTCGGGCACCGGCGCGGGCCGGACTTCGATCGGCCGGGGCTCGACGGCTTGCGGCTGCGGCCGCGGGGCGGTCGCGGCGGGGACTCGCACGCTGTCGGTAACATCGTTCGACGGCGCGACGCTTTGCATCCCCAGCCAATACGACCCGGCCGCGACCAGCAACGCGCCGAGCAACGCCAGCAGCAGCAGCGGAGCAGAGCCCCGCTGGCGGCGCGGCTTGCGGTCCTCGGTCAGCCACGGCAGCCGATCAGGATCATAAGCTAAGCCGCCGTCGGCCATCAGCGCATTTCCTCGGCGGCCTCGACTCCCATCAGCGCGAGACCGCTGCGGATAACCTGCCCGATGCCGAGCGCCAATTCCAGCCGCGCCCGCGAAACATTTTTTTGATTTTCAATCAGGAAACGCCGGCTGGGGTCGTCGTTGCCGCGGTTCCACAGCGCGTGGAATTGCGCCGCGAGCTCGTAGAGGAAAAAGGCGATGCGGTGCGGCTCGTGAGCGAGCGCGGCGGCTTCGATCACCCGCGAATATTGCGCGGCGAAACGCACCAGCCCCGATTCCTCGTCGTCGAGCAGCTTGAGGTCGGCCGGCGCCGCCAGGTCGATCCCGGCGTTGGCCGCCTTGCGCTTCAGCGACGACACCCGCGCATGGGCATATTGGACGTAAAATACGGGATTGTCCTTCGACGCCTCGACCACTTTCGAAAAGTCGAAATCGAGCGGCGCGTCGGCGCGGCGGGTCAACATCATGAAGCGGACGACGTCCTTGCCGACCTCCTGGACGACTTCGGCGAGCGTGACGAAGTCGCCCGACCGCTTGGACATCTTGACCGGCTCGCCGGCGCGGAACAGGCGGACCATCTGGACCAGCTTGACGTCGAGATCGACGCGGCCGTCGGTCAGCGCGTTGACCGCCGCCTGGACGCGCTTGACCGTGCCGGCATGGTCGGCGCCCCAGATGTTGACGAGGTGATCGGCGCTTTCGGCTTTCATGAGATGGTAAGCCGCGTCCGATCCGAAATAGGTCCAGCTGCCGTCGGCTTTCTTGATCGGCCGGTCCTGGTCGTCGCCGAACTGGGTCGAACGAAACAGGGTCAGCTCGACTGGTTCCCATTCGTCCTGGGGATCAAGGCTCTTGGGCCGCTCGAGCTCGCCCTGATAGACCAGGCCCTTGCCGCGCATCGTTTCCATTGCGCGCTCGACCGCGCCGTCCGCCTGGAGCTCGGCCTCGGACGCGAACTTGTCGTGATGAATGCCGAGCAAGGCGAGGTCGTGCCGGATGAGGTCGAGCATCGCCGCGATCGTCCGGGTGCGAAACAGCGGCAACCATTCGCTCTCCGGCGCGGCGGCATATTTGTCGCCAAATTCGGCGGCCAGCGTCGCGCCCACCGGCACTAGATAGTCGCCCGGGTACATGCCTTCGGGGATGGCGATCGTCTCGCCGAGCGCCTCGCGGTACCGCAAATGCACCGAACGGGCGAGCGTATCGACCTGTGCGCCGGCATCGTTGACATAATATTCCTTGGTGACCCGGAAGCCCGCCGCGTCGAGCAACCGCGCCAGGCTGTCACCGACCACCGCGCCGCGGCCGTGGCCCATGTGCAGCGGCCCGGTCGGGTTGGCCGAAACATATTCGACATTGACCCGCTCGCCCTTGCCGATGTCGGACATGCCGTACGCATCGCCTTCGGCGAGGATCGTCCGCAATTCGTCGCGCCACGCGTCCGGGCTGAGCTTCAGATTGATAAATCCCGGCCCGGCAACCTCGACCGAAGTCACGGCCGGCAGTGCCTCCAGTTTTGGCGCGATCAGCGCCGCCAGCGCGCGCGGATTGGTGCCCGCCGCCTTGGCCAGCACCATCGCCGCATTGGTCGCGAGATCACCGTGGGAAGCATCGCGCGGCGGCTCAACCGCGACGCTGCGCCGCTCGAGCCCCGCCGGCAGCGCGCCCTCGGCAACGAGTTCGTCGAGCACTCCATCGAGGAGCGCGGCATATTGGGCGTAAATCGACATGTGCAGCGCCTCTAGCGCAGCCCACCCGCCGCGTCACGGCGTTCGCCTCAATCGGCGGGCGAGCGTCCCCAGTGGCGCAGGCGCCCGAGCAGTCCGCCGCGCGCCGCCGGCTGGAAATATTCGCCGGCGCGTTCGGGGTCGAGCACCTCGCTCTCGGCGACCGCGGCTTCGATGGCGTTGGGCTCCTCGATCGCCAGCGGGACCAGGGTGCGCCCTGGTCCGCGCAACGCATCGATGGTCCGGACCAGCGACCCGGTCGCGGCGAACCGGCTGGCGACCTCGCTGCGGGGAATTCCAAGATGTTCCGCGAGCAGGTCGCAGAGGATCGCGCCGATCGCATCGGCAGCGCCGGCGTTGGCCGGGCGGCTGCCGTCGATCAGCAGGTCGCACTCGCTGTCGAGCCCCATCGAGCGATTGTTGAGGTTGGCCGAACCGACCCGCAGCAATTCGCCGTCGACAATGGTGATTTTGGAATGAACATAGATTTCGCAGCCGGCAGCGGTCACCGGTGTGTAGACCCGCAGGCGGCCGTGCCGGTCGGCCTTGCGCAAGGCCTGGAGGAACCGGGTGCGGGCC
>JBDSBX010000101.1:0-3631 GCA_039921365.1 Sphingomicrobium sp.
GTGTCGGCATGGCTCCAGTCGATCGCATTGCCCCGCGCCAGTGCGACCGCACTCGTCAATTGGATCGTCTTGCCGGAAAACAGCCGCAAGTGCTCCGCCGCCTGGTCGCGGTCGGCCGGCTTGTCGAACGATTGACCCTGGACCGTGACCACCGAGTCGCTGCCAATCACCCAGTCGGCGCTGTCCGCCGCGCTGACGCTCCGCGCCTTGGCCTTGGCGAGATCATGGGCAAGATCGTCGGTCAGCAGGGCTTGCGCTTTCAGCGCCGCTTCGTCGACGTCCGGCGACGCGACCTTGAAATCGACCCCGGCCGCGGCAAGCATTGCCCGGCGAATCGAACTACTGGAGGCGAGGGTCAGCAAGACGGCATAACCTTGTGGAAAACTTCATGTTTGCCTTAGCCCGTCGATGGGGACGGGCTCAACTTGCCGCTTATGCCCAATCGGACTCGGCTTGTCCGAAGATTCACCCACGGTGGAAAGACTTAACCCCCAGCCTGTGAATCGCGGGAACGGTTGGATTCGACTCGCCGGAAACCGGCCGCACTTGCTGTTCCCCGCTTGTTGGCAATTCGGGGAGCCGGGCCTAAACCCCGCGTCCCGCCGACCATCATCAACAACAATCTATTCTATATATATAATAAGGGAGAAGAAGAGGGTGGCCTCGACGTCTCGTGACGCCCCGGACGATCGAACCAAGCCGGTGCTTGCCGTCCTCAAGGGCGAGAGGCGCGAGCCGCCGCCCATCTGGATGATGCGCCAGGCGGGCCGTTACTTGCCCGAATATCGCGCGCTACGCGAGCACAAGGGCGGGTTCCTCGATCTCGTCTATGACAACGAGGCGGCCGCCGAAGTCACGCTTCAGCCGCTCAATCGCTTTCGGCTGGACGCAGCGATCTTGTTTTCCGACATTTTGATCGTACCGTTCGCGCTCGGACAGAATCTGACGTTCGTGGCTGGTGAGGGTCCGCGATTGACGCCGCCGCTAGCCGGCTCGGCGCTCGAGGATTTGAACCCCTTCCCGGGGCGGCTCGATCCAATTTACGAGACCGTTGCGCGGGTCAAAGCCAGGCTCGATCCGGCGATCACCTTGATCGGCTTTGCCGGCGCGCCGTGGACGGTGGCGACGTACATGATCGCCGGCGAGGGTAGCCGCGATCAGTCGCCGGCGCGGCGGATGGCCTATGGCGATCCCGGCCGGTTTGCGGCGATCATCGAGCGGATCGAAGCCGTCACTTTCGACTATCTCAGCGGGCAGATCCTCGCCGGGGCTGAGGCCGTGCAATTGTTCGACAGCTGGGCGGGAAGCCTTGCTCCGGCCGAATATGAGCGCTGGGTGATTGGCCCCACGGCGCGGCTGGTCGAGCGGCTCAAGGCGCGTCATCCGGGCGTTCCGGTGATCGGCTTTCCCAAGGGCGCCGGTGGCAAGCTCGGCGCCTATGCGCGCGAAACCAAAGTCGCGGCGATCGGCCTCGACGAGACGGTCGATCCGGTCTGGGCTCACAAGGAATTGCCGAAGCGGCTACCCGTGCAGGGCAATCTCGATCCGTTCGCGCTGCTTGCCGGCGGGGAACCGCTGAAGGTGGCGGTCCGGCGAATCCTTGACGCGCTGGCCGAGCGCCCGCACATCTTCAATCTCGGGCACGGCATCTTGCAGGAAACGCCGATCGCGCATGTCGAGGAGCTGATGGCTATGTTGAAGGGGAAAAAATCCGGGCCCAAGGGGAAACGATGACCGGCCTCCACCTCACCGGCTTTCTCGGCGACGCTTATCCATGGGTCAAGGCGGCGCACGTCACCTTCGTGATTTTCTGGATGGCCGGCCTGTTCCTGCTGCCCCGTTTCTACGTGTATCACCATGCGACGACGCCGGGATCGGCCGAGGATCGCGCGTGGATCGAGCGCGAGGATCGCGTCCGGACGATCATCCTGACGCCGGCGATGCTCATCGTCTGGGTGCTGGGGCTGACGCTTGCCTTCCACCTCGACGCCTTCGGGCAATATTGGTTTTCGGCCAAGCTGGCGCTGGTCGTCGGGCTGACCGGCTACCAGGGCTGGCTCGGCGCCTACGGAAAGTCGCTGGCCGCCGGCAAACGCGGGCTCGAGAACCGGACACTGCGCATCATGAACGAGATTCCCGGGATCGCCGTCGCTTTGATCGTCGTGTTGGTGATCGTCCGTCCGTTTTAGACTTTATGAATCGCGGCGCTGATTGACACGAGGGCCTCGCGTCCATACGTCACAGGCAGCGGCTCTCATCGGCCAGTTTGTCCTTTTCCGATGCCCGCTTCCCGATGGTGCAGCGTCCTGCCGCATCCGCTTTGATCTTCAAGCGACCAATTTACCGACAAGAAAAGATTCCCAATGCACCTCAAAGACCTCAAGCAAAAAACTCCTGCCGAGCTCGTCACCATGGCTGAAGAGCTGGGCATCGAGGGCGCCTCGACCCTGCGCAAGCAGGACATCATGTTCTCGATCCTCAAGGTCCGCGCCGAAAGCGGCGCCGAGATCATGGGCATGGGCACCATCGAAGTGCTCAACGACGGCTTCGGTTTTCTCCGCTCACCCGAGGCCAATTATCTCGCCGGGCCGGACGACATCTATGTCGCCCCCAACCTCGTCCGCCGCTTCGGCCTGCGCACCGGCGATACGCTCGAAGGCGAGATTCGCGGCCCCAAGGACGGCGAGCGCTACTTCGCTTTGACCCGCGTCACCCAGATCAATTTTGACGACCCCGAAGCGGTCCGCCACCGCGTCAATTTCGACAACCTCACGCCACTGTATCCCGACAGCAAGTTGACGCTCGACAGCGCCGACCCGACCGTCAAGGATAAGTCGGCGCGGGTGATCGACATCGTCGCGCCGCAGGGCAAGGGCCAGCGCGCGCTGATCGTCGCGCCGCCGCGGACCGGCAAGACCGTGCTGTTGCAGAACATCGCCCGGGCAATCACCGACAACCATCCCGAAGTGTTCCTGATCGTCCTGCTGATCGACGAACGGCCCGAGGAAGTCACCGACATGCAGCGCTCGGTCAAGGGCGAGGTCATCTCCTCGACATTCGACGAGCCTGCCAGCCGCCACGTCCAGGTCGCTGAGATGGTGATCGAAAAAGCCAAGCGGCTGGTCGAGCACAAGAAGGACGTCGTGATACTTCTCGACTCGATCACTCGCTTGGGGCGCGCCTACAACACCGTCGTGCCGAGCTCTGGCAAGGTGCTGACCGGCGGCGTCGACGCCAATGCGCTGCAGCGGCCCAAGCGCTTCTTCGGCGCCGCCCGCAACATCGAGGAAGGCGGCTCGCTGTCGATCATCGCCACCGCGCTGATCGACACCGGCTCCAAGATGGACGAGGTTATCTTCGAAGAGTTCAAGGGCACCGGCAATTCCGAGATCATCCTCGACCGCAAGGTTTCCGACAAGCGCATCTTCCCGTCGCTCGACGTCGGCAAGTCCGGCACCCGCAAGGAGGAGCTGCTGGTCGACCAGGCGACGCTCACCAAGATGTGGGTGCTGCGCCGGATCCTGATGCAGATGGGGACCATCGACGCGATGCAGTTCCTGCTCGACAAGATGAAGGACGCCAAGTCGAACGAGGATTTCTTCGCGAGCATGAATCAGTAGAGCTGAGCCGG
>JBDSBX010000102.1:0-2694 GCA_039921365.1 Sphingomicrobium sp.
GCTCTATGGCTTTGATCCGGGCAAGTGGAAATTGTTTGGCAAACCAAATTGCACTGGCGCCAACGTTTGCCCCCGCGTCAACGATGACCGGGGTCAACCCGCTTTCGACGATCGCTTCGTAATGCCGGTTTATCCGATCTTGCACAGCTTTGAGGTGAGCAACACTGTAATCCCCTTGCTGAAAGACTTGACGAAAGCATTCCATGTCACTGTTGCCATGCCGTAGTGCAATTCGCCCAAGTCCTTTCAACGGGATCGGAGTGCCATTGCGAATGCGCCGCATCAGTACGCGAGGGCCAAATGTCCGCACGTCGCGCAAGTTAGCGGTGACTTTCTGCCAGAATGACATTTTTGCCCTTGAGAAGCTGCGCGATGCGGCCCTGCCTCGGTTCATTGGCGCCGTCGATCAGCTGGAAGCCTAGGGGGCGACCGAGCCGGAGTCGAGGCTCGGATCAATGCGACTTATCGCGGAGCGCGCGCAGGTCGACGGTCGGAGATTTTTCGCAACCATGAATTATTTTTGCGAGCTCGTTGGCTAGGCAGCCGGCAAAGCCTTTCGGCGTGCGACGAAGTGGATAACAAATAGCGCCGCAAACAGATAAATGAATGGCAATGCGACCAGCGAGTAGCGCGTCTCCGTGTTGTGGAACGGGACGTAAAAGAGCGCGGTGTAGAGCACCGGAACTACGAACAAGCTCCACTGGCTCCGGCGCTTAAGCGCCAGCAGCATTCCTGCGGCGCCAAGCACGAGGAAGGCTAGGTTCATTGCGAATAACGCGGCCTTGAGGCCGCGCCATGGGATGGTCCCGCGGGCCGGCCGTAATGCGATCTGGTCGCTACGGGTTCCGATCCACAGCTGTGCGTAGCGGCGGACCCAGGTCCGCAGGACGGTCCACGGCTCACTGCGAATCCGGTCGAAGGCCGCCTTCCGGAACGGCGCGTCATCCGCTGTGTGCAAGGCGTCGCGCAGTATGCGCTCCTCCACGCCGTTCCTGAACGCGTAGGCCGGAAACGCCGGATTCTGCAGTCCAGGCAGGACCCAGTCGCTATTTCGCTCCCAGGTGCCGACCCATAGGTTGAGCCCAAAGCGGCCGTCGCTGATCTCGAATTGACCATCGGGCAAGGTTGCGTTTCGAAGCGGCCACGGCAGCACGATCAGATAGGCGGCGAGAGCAGCGGCTGTGAGGCGCATCACGGCTCGGCCGCGATTGGCCAGGAATGCCGCGAAGGGCAATGCGAACAACGGCAGCAAAAGCACCGTGTCACGGGTGAGAATGGCAAGGCCGAGCAGGATTCCGGCGGCGATGGCCGGGGCCATCCCCGACCTCAGCGACGTAAACAGGAACAGCCAGGCGACCCAGACCAGGGTCACGTACAGGACTTCCGAGATAAGCACGAATTCGTAGAGGATGAGGAATGGCGACGTAGCGACTAGCAGGGCCGACCCGATGGCGAGCACGCGGTCGACCAGGCGTAATGTCCAAAAGGTCAGGAGGGACGCGGCGAGAATCAGCAGGGACTGAAAGGCAATTGCGGCGGACGACCCGGCGCCGAAGCTCAGGATTACGGCGAGAAACGCGGGATATCCCGGCGGTCGAAAGTCGGCCGGCAGCGCGTCGGGGCGCTCGGAGTGGACGCCGTTGTGCAAAAGATTGTCCGCAACCCGAAGATAATAATCGGCGTCGCCGCCACGCAGGTCCCGCGACCCATCGACGATCTGAAATATCAGCAGCCAAGCCGCAATGCCGGCGGCGGCCAGCAACAGGATCACGTTGCGGTCGGTCCGTAGTACCTGCACGGCGGTGCACGCCAGCGACTTTTTGCCGTGCGGGTTTCCTGTCGAGCGGATCGCAACCTCACTAAGCGTCTTGTGTTTCCGCGAATGCGGCTAAGAACAGCCTTGCATCGTTATTCGACGCGGGAAAGGCTAGATTCAACGAACCATGTGCGGAATTGCTGGAATCCTGGGAGTTGGCGCCGGCGACCCCGCGCTGCTGCGGCGCATGACCGACACCATCGCCCATCGCGGGCCCGATGACGAGGGCGTGTGGATCGACGCGGAGGCCGGTGTCGGCCTTGGCCACCGCCGCCTTGCGATCGTCGACCTGTCGCCGGCCGGCCACCAGCCGATGCAATCCGCCGACGGCCGCTACGTGGTCACTTACAACGCCGAAATCTACAATCACGCCGAGCTGCGCCGCGAGCTTGAGGCGTCTGGCGCCGCTCTGCCCGGCGGATGGCGCGGCCATTCGGACACTGAGACGGTGCTCGAGTGTATCTCTGCCTGGGGCCTCGACAAGACACTCTCGAAGATCGTCGGCATGTTCGCCTTCGCCTTGTGGGACCGCAAGGAGCGCAAACTTCACTTGGTCCGCGACCGCTTTGGCGAAAAGCCGCTCTATTACGGCTGGGCGGGCAAGGATTTCGTCTTCGCGTCCGAATTGAAGGCGATCCGTGCTCATCCGCGCTGCAAGGGCGAAATCGACCGGCGCGCGCTGCGGTTGTTCGCCGCCCGCACCTATATCCCGGCGCCGCTGTCGATCTACAAGCGGCTGTTCAAGCTCGAGCCGGGATGCGTGCTGACCGTCACGCCCAAGGCCGCGAGGGTCCCGCTGGACGCCCCGCCGCAAGAGGGCAGGGACGCCGGCGGGCTGAGCATCCGCCGCTACTGGTCGTACCGCGATGTGGTTCGCG
>JBDSBX010000103.1:0-3417 GCA_039921365.1 Sphingomicrobium sp.
CACGATTGCCTTCTGGCTGTCGCGGTCGACCAGGATCTGCTGGTGAATGACGGTCGAGCCGTCCTTGCGGTCTTCCCATTTCTCGGTCTCGATCGCCGAGGAGTAAGGCAGTTCGGCGTGGAGCTGCTGGTAGATTTGCTCGCGGGTCAGTTCGGCCGCGACCATGCGGTCGGTGGCGTCGGAAAGCTGGTCGGCTGGGAAGTGCCACGGCGCTTCGGGGGTCGTTTCGGCGAGGCTGCGCTTGAGGTCGCTGACCCCGTCGCCGGTGGTCGCCGAGACCATGAACAAACGTTGCGGGTTTAGCCGTTCGGACAAGCGCGTGGCGAGGATCAGCAGGTCTTCCTTGCGGGCGATGTCGACCTTGTTGAGGACGACCATCAGCGGTTGGGTGTTGCCTTCGAGGCCCTCGAGCATGGTCTCAACCCGGTCGCCGAGCTTGGCCGCTGCGTCGATCACCAACAGCACCCGGTCGGCGTCCTCGGCTCCCGCCCAGGCGGCGGCGACCATCGCCCGGTCGAGGCGGCGGCGGGGCGCGAAGATGCCCGGCGTGTCGACGAGCAGGATCTGCGCGTCGCCCTCGATGGCGATGCCCATCAGCCGCGCCCGCGTCGTCTGCGCCTTGGCGCTGACAATCGCGACTTTCTGGCCGACGAGCGCATTGACCAGCGTCGACTTACCCGCGTTGGGCGCCCCGATCACCGCGACGAATCCGCAGCGCTGGGTCATTTGACCTGTTCCAGGAGCGCGGTCGCGGCGGCGGTTTCGGCTTCCTGCTTGCTCAATCCTTCGCCTTCGGCCTCGCCGAGGCCGTTGACGCTGGCGCGGACGGTGAAGCGCGGTGCGTGCGGCGGGCCGGAGCGGTCGATGATTGCGTAGGTCGGCGGCTTGCGGCCATGGCCCTCGGCCCATTCGTGGAGCAAGGATTTGGGGTGGCGCGGGGCGGCGGAGCCGGCGTCGATATATGGCGCCCAGGCGGCGCGGATGAAACGCCGCGCTGCCTCGACGCCGCCTTCGAGGTAGAGCGCGGCGATCAGCGCCTCGACCGCATCGCCGGTGACATTGTCGCTGTTGATCGCGCCATCGTCGCGCGCCTGCTTGCCGAGGCGGAGGTGGTCGATGACGCCGACAGCGCGGGCGACCTCGGCGCAGGTGGCGCGCGAGACGAGGGTGGTGAAGCGATGCGACAGCGTCCCTTCCTGCTCGAGCGGAAACAGATCGCCGAGCCATTGCGCCATGACCAGGCCAAGGACGCGGTCGCCGAGGACTTCAAGACGCTGGTAATTGTCTCGCCCGAAGCTTGGATGGGTCAGCGCGCGCTGGAACAAGGCGATGTCCTTGGGCTGGTGCCCGAGCTTTTCAGTGACGAATTTGGCCAGTGTCATTGGGGATCGCCCGTGTAGCCGTGGCCGAGGCGGTCGCCGCGAAGCGCGGTGAACCAAGTCCACGGTTTGACGTAGGACGCACTACCCTCGGTCGACCAATACGTGACCATGGCCCGGCCAACCAGGTTTTCGAAAGGGACAAAGCCGATGCCGCCCTCGGCCGTGGAAAAGCGGCTGTCCTGGCTGTCGTCGCGATTGTCGCCCATCAGGAACAGGTGGCCGGCCGGCACCTTGACCGCCGGAAAGTCGTCGGCGCGGGGATTATCGACCTGGTCGAGCACGGTGTAGCTGGGGCCGCCGGGCAGGGTCTCGCGATAGGCGGGGTAGAGACAAAAAGTGCGCCCGGTACCGAGGCTGGTGACCATCGGGGTCGCCGGCGCCACGACTCTGCAGGGGCTGTTGGCGCTGATCGGCATGGCGAACGGGCCCAACGCCTGGCGAGGCAGCGGCTGGCCGTTGAGCACCAGCATTCCGGCCCGAACCTCGATGGTGTCGCCGGGCAGGCCGATCACGCGCTTGATGAACTCGCTGTCGCCGCCGGGCGGCCGGAACACGGCGATGTCGCCGCGCCTGGGCAATTTCGCCAAGATGCGGCCGTTGATCGGCGGGAACGAGAACGGGAAACTGTAGCGCGAAAAACCGTAGGGCCATTTGGCGACGAGCAGATAGTCGCCGATGTACAAGGTCGGCAGCATCGAGCCCGATGGGATATTGAAGGGCGCGGCGACCAAGCTGCGGAACGCCCAGGCGGCGAGCGCGAGCAGCAACAGGAAGCGGATCGTGCCGCCTGGCTTGGTGTCGGTGGCGGAAGGTCGGCGGGTCCAGCTCATGCGCCGTGCTTCTTTCGGGCCAGCGCCGAGCCGTCAAGGCGGGGGTGGCAAAAGGAGGGGCGCCGACTATGAGGCGCAGCTATGGCGGCGAGGCAGTGGAAAGCGATCGAATCGCTCGATGTGCAGCGGCTCGAGGCGCTATTCACGGCCGAGCCGGACCGGTTGAGCAAGCTGAGCTTCGACGTCGCCGGGCTCTATTTCGACTGGTCCAAGACCCACCTCGACGCGGCCTTGGTCGCGGCGTTCGTCGAGTACAGCAATGCCCAGGGGTTCGCGGCGGCGCGCGAGGCGCTGTTTAGCGGCGGGATCGTCAACCCGAGCGAAGGCAAGGCAGCCAGCCATGTCGCCGAGCGCGGCAGCGGCGCCCCCGACGCGGTCGACTGGGCGACTGTTCGCC
This sequence comes from Sphingomicrobium sp., assembly GCA_039921365.1. Taxonomy (GTDB): domain Bacteria; phylum Pseudomonadota; class Alphaproteobacteria; order Sphingomonadales; family Sphingomonadaceae; genus Sphingomicrobium. The sequence continues at coordinate 2,610 of JBDSBX010000103.1, forward strand.
GACAACGCATGCGGGCGCTGATCGACGCGATAGAGGCGGGCGCATTTGGCGATGTCACGGGCGTGCTGCACATCGGCATTGGCGGGTCGGTGCTTGGGCCGGCGCTGCTCGTCGATGCGCTTGGGCGGCGGCGGGCCGGGTACCAGGCCCGTTTCCTGAGCAACATCGACGGCGCGGCGTTCGATGAGGCGGTTGGCGATCTCGACCCGGCGACGACGCTGGTCGTGGTGGCGTCGAAGACCTTTACCACCGCCGAGACGCTGGCGAACATGGCGGCGGCGCTCGATTGGCTTGGCGAGGCGGGGGTCGAAGACCCCGACGGACGGCTGATTGCCGTTACCGCCAAGCCCGAAGCGGCGGTCGCGGCGGGAATCGACGAAACCCGCGTGCTGGTCTTCGCGCAAGAGGTCGGCGGGCGTTATTCGCTGTGGAGTTCGGTCGGGGTGTCGGCGGCGCTGGCCCTGGGCTGGGACGCGTTCGAGGAATTGCTCGAGGGCGCGGCCGAAATGGACCGCCACTTCCGCTTTGCCGAGGGTGCGGCGAATGTCCCGCTAATCGCGGCGATTGCCGACCGGCTCTACGCCGGCAAGCTCGAGTGCCAGACGCGCGCCGTCTTCGCTTATGACGAGCGGCTGCGGCTGCTGCCGTCCTACCTCCAGCAGCTCGAGATGGAATCGAACGGCAAATCGGTGACGACGCAAGGGAAGCCGGTCGCTCAGGCCAGCGCGCCGGTGACCTGGGGCGGGACCGGGACCGACGCCCAGCATGCGGTCTTCCAGCTGCTCCACCAGGGAACGGTGCTGATGCC
>JBDSBX010000104.1:0-6912 GCA_039921365.1 Sphingomicrobium sp.
ACTTTGCCGGGGCCTTGCCCAATGGCGGCAAGCTCGCCGGGCTCGACGTTGGCACCAAGACCATCGGGCTGGCGACTTGCGACCCCGGCTGGAGCTTCGCCGGGCCTGCTGATACCCTGCGCAGGACCAAATTCACCGCCGACCTCTCCACGCTGCAGGCGTTCGTCCAGCGTGAGGCGATCGTCGGGCTGGTCGTCGGCCTGCCGCTCAACCTCGACGGTACCGACAGCCCGCGGACCCAATCGGTGCGGGCGTTTGCCCGCAACCTCCTCGTGGTCGGCCTGCCAATCCTACTGTGGGACGAGCGCTGGTCGACCCAGGCGGTCGAGCGGGCGATGGTTGCCGCCGATGTCAGCCGGGCGAAACGCGCGGCCGCAGTCGACAAACTCGCGGCTGCTCACATTCTGCAAGGGGCGATCGATGCACTGGCCAATCTCGCCGCGCCCGAATAAGCCAACGCTTCGTGGACCTCCTGTCAATCGACTCGCTGAGCGACGACCAGATCGCCACCATCCTCGACGAGGGTGAGCGATGCGCTGTGGCCAATCGAGCCGCTCGGCCCGCGGGTGCGCCGCTCGGCGGCCGGATTCTGTTCAACCTGTTCTACGAAAATTCGACGCGAACCTTGATGTCCTTCGCGGTCGCCGCGCACCGCCTCGGCGCGCAAGTGGTGTCGCTTCCGGTCGAGCAATCCTCGGCCAAGAAGGGCGAGACGCTGGACGATACGGCGCGAACGCTCAACGCGATGCGGCCCGACGCATTGGTCGTTCGCCATTTCGAGAATGAGGCGCCGGCGCGGATGGCGCGGATCATGGACTGCCCGGTGATCAATGCCGGCGACGGCACCAACGAGCATCCCACCCAGGCGCTGCTGGACGCGCTGACCCTCCGCCGCCGCCTCGGCCGGATCGCGGGCCTCAAGGTCGCGATCTGTGGGGATATCAAGCACAGCCGGGTTGCCCGCTCGAACGCCAGGCTGCTGGCGCGGCTGGGCGCTGAGGTGCGCCTTGCCGGACCCCCGGCCTTGCTTCCGGCGGATTTCCAGGGGAACGGCGACGTCGATGCCGCCATTGAGGGCGCCGACGTGATCATGATGCTGCGGGTCCAGCGCGAACGGCTTGAAGATGATTTGGGCGACGGTCCGGGCGAATATCTGGCGCGCTATGGATTGACCGTCGAGCGATTGGCGCGCGCCGCCCCCGACGCGGTCGTCATGCATCCCGGCCCGCTGAATCGGGGCGTAGAAATCGACGATGCCGTGGCCGACGACCAGAAGCGGTCACTGATCCCGCTCCAGGTCGAAATGGGCGTGGCCGTCCGAATGGCCTGCCTGCGGTTGCTGGTCGGCAGCGAAGGCTAGCGCGAAGCGAGGCGCACCGGAGCATCCCCGGCGACCGTGCGAACAAAGCAGGTTCCGCCCGCGCGGCGCAAGGACAGGCACAGGTCCTTCGCCTGCTCGGCGTCGTTGAAGCCTTTGACGGAAAGGCGATAAACCAGGCCCTTGGGACCGCTGAAGCGAGCGCTCATCGGTGAATAAGCGCGCAAGCTGGCGTGGCGGCGGGCGGCGTCGTTCCAGGCGGCAGCAACGCGCTTGGCCGAGCCATAGGCGCCAATCTGCACGACCGATGTGGAATTGCCCGTCGCCCGCTGCATGGACGCACGGCGAACCGGAGCACGAACCGCGGCAGCCTTGGCATGCTTCCGGATTTCTGCCCGCTGCTTGAACGCTGCCATCGCCGCGTAAGCCGCAGGTGCTTCCGGTGACGCAGCGGCGGCCGCAGCAATGGCCGCGGGCTCAGGCGACACGGGTGCCGGAAGCGGCAATTGTTCGACGACTGGTGGCGGCACAACTTCCGCGACCTGCGGCGGCGAAGCTTGTACGGCGGGTGACTGCGTGGCCGCGGGTACCGCCTCGGCAGTCCGGGTCTCCGCGCTGCGCAGCGCCAGGCGAGTTGGCTGGCCGGGATCGCCGGACACAGGCCGAAACCCGGTCAGCGCAGCAACTTGGTCGGACGCAGCGGCCGGCTTGGCGAACAGCATCCATTCCTGAATTCGGGCGTCGACCAGATTGCCCGGGACATCCTGAGCAGCGATGGTCCGAGCCGAGTCCCAGTCACCGATCAAGGCGTAGGCCAAAGCGAGGTTCTGGCGGACCCGAGCATCGGCGCCGACCTGGCGGGCAGCCGCTTCGAGCACGTTCACCGCATCCTGCGGCTGGCCGGCGAGCGCCAGCGCGAGGCCGAAATCTGCCGGCTCAAGCATGTTGCGGGCGGAAACCAGGAACTGCTGAGCCTCGGCGTTCTTGCCCTGGGCGATTTTGACCAGCGCCAGTTTGACGATGACCTGGGGCTGGTTGCCGTTCAGCGCGAGTGAGTCGCGGAAGGCCGATTCGGCCGAAGCAAAGCGGCCCGAACCAAAATAAGCATTGCCCAGCAGAGCCCGGAATCCGGCGACATTGGGGCTGTTGGTGACGGCTTGCTCCGCATATTTGACTGCGGCGGGGTAATCCTGAGCATTGAGTGCGACCAGCGCCCTGGTCGCCGCTCCAATGTTCGCCGCGTTCATACGGCCGGCAGAATTGGAGGCGCTGCGCGTGCCAAACTGCGGAACGGCGCAGCCGGCGATGGCCGAGGCCATGGCGATTGCCGTGAATGCAGGTGCGAAGCGGAGCGATCTAGACATTGAGATTATCCCTTGCGATTGGCCTTGGCAGCCATGGCATCGAGCTCCGGCATGGAGGCCAACAGCGCGTCGAGCGCGTCGGTCACCAGCATCTGTGCCGAACGGCCGCCAACGGCGCAGGCAAGACGGAGTTTGAGGTGACGAGCGGGATCGAGGCGAAGCGTGAACGCCGCTTTCGCCTTGCTTCCCGGAGCCGCGCGCGGGCTTGGCGAACGGCGCTGAGCCGGAACTAACACCGGAGCCGGCGGCGGTGAAGGAATTGCCTCGACAGCCGCTACCAAAGATTCGGGCATGGGCGCCGACTCGCCCTCGGGCTCGTAGAGCTCAGCGGTCTCGTCAAAATCCTCGCCAGCCTCCGACAAATCCTCGTCGGGGACGTTCAGCCGTCCGACGATCTCTGCCTGCTGGTCGTGGACTGGCGATTGCACCGGGGTGAGCGCGGCAACAGGGTTGCGCAGCGGCTGCTCTTCCAGCTCTTCCCCGAACGCATCGTGCGTGTCGTCGGACAGCGAACCACCAGCGACCGGCTTGGGCGGCTCGAAGCCGAGGTCGTCCCAGCCGAGGTCCTCGAGAGAGCCGCCGCCCTGGCCAAAGCCCTGGGGCCGCATGGCCGGACGCGCCGCACCCTTGCGAGCGAGGAGGCCCGATGAGAGCGACGCAAAGACTTTGGGCTCACTAATCAACTTGGGTCCGCTTTTCACTGTGCAGGTCCCTTACTGGCCGGCCACGCGGCGGCCGAAGCCGCCGACCGGACGAGGTGCATTGGGAGCCGCGGCGCCGGGAGCGGCGAACACGGTGCGGCGGAAGTTCTTTTCGAGACGGTCGGAAATGTAATCCCACAATTCCACCACCTCGCGGGCCGAGCGACCGTTGGGATCAACCTCCATCACAGTCCGGCCGTCGATCATCGACGCGGCGAAATCGGTGCGGTGGTGGACGGTAACCGGAGCCACCGTGCCATGCTGCGACAGCGCCACCGCGGCTTCATAAGTGATCTTGGCCTTAGGCGTCGCCCCGTTGACGACGAACAGCAACGGCTTGCCGGCGCGGTCGCACAGATCGACCGTCGCACCGACAGCGCGAAGGTCATGTGGGCTCGGACGGGTTGGAATGACGATCAGTTCGGCAACCGCGATCACGCTCTGGATGGCCATGGTGATCGCCGGAGGAGTGTCGATCACGGCGAGTCGAAAACCCTGTTGGCGAAGGACCTCGAGATCTGAGGCAAGCCGGGCCACCGTGGTCTGCGCGAAAGCCGGCATGTCGGCTTGTCGTTCGTTCCACCAATCGGCGAGGCTTCCCTGGGGATCGATGTCGATGAGGCAGACCGGGCCTGCGCCCGCGAGCTGCGCCTGCACCGCCAGATGACCGGACAGAGTCGTCTTTCCGGACCCGCCTTTCTGCGATGCCATTGCCAGAACGCGCATTCTTTTCCCCTGCCCGATGATCTGCGTTGAGTAGCGGGAGTGACACCCAAGCCTCTAAAATCTGGTTAACATCGGCCCGACCTTGTTGCCCGCCGCGAAGGCGAGTTAATGTGCGCGATGAAAGAGATGATGGCCAAAATCGCTTTGATCGCGGCGCTGCTGGCGGCGGCGACCCCCGCGGCGGCGCAGTCGGTCAAGGCCGGCATCGAAGCTTGGCAGGGTGCCGACTATGCCAAGGCGGTCGGGATCTGGCGGCCACTTGCCGAAGCCGATGATGCCGACGCCGCCTTCAACCTCGGCCAGGCCTATCGCCTCGGACGCGGCGTTCCGACCAATCTCGCCGCCGCCCAAACCTGGTTCGAGCGAGCGGCACGCAAGGGTCACGTCGACGCGCAAACAACGCTTGGCTTGCTGCTGTTCGATACCGGTAATCGCGTTGGTGGGATGCGCTGGCTCAGATCTGCGGCGGAACAGGGCGAGCCTCGCGCGCTCCTGATCTACGGGACCGCTTTGTTCAACGGCGACGGTGTGGCGCGTGACCCGGTGCTCGCTTACGCTTATGTCAGCCGCGCCGCGGCGCAAGGCCTGGCGCCAGCCCAGACAACGCTTGCGGAAATGGACCAAATCATCCCGCTCGACCAGCGGCAGAAGGGCGTCGCGCTCGCGCGTTCGAAGGTGCGTGCCGAGAAGGTGACGACGGCAAAGTTACCGACCAAGACAACCATCAAGACGCCGGCCAAGCAACCTGCCGGCCCTTCCACCCGGAAATCGACCCAGGATGCCACCGGCGCCTGGCGGATCCAACTCGGCGCCTTTTTGAAGCGCGGATCGGCCGAAGCCCTGTTCGAGAAGCTTTCGCGCAATGGCCCGCTGGCCGCCCGCCAGCCTGTCTACATCGCCACCGGAGCCGTCACTCGGCTGCAAGCGGGACCGTATGAAAGTCGAGCGGCCGCGGCGGCCGCTTGTACTGCCTTGTCCACGTCAGGTCAGCCATGCTTCCCGGTGCTTGCTAAATAGTCACCCACTGGCGGCGGGGGATGCCCTGGGCCCACAGCAACGCGTCAAGGCCGTGATTATCGAGGCGGGCGTCGGCGACCTCGGCAAGCGCCGGCTTGGCGCGATAGGCCACTCCCAGCCCCGCTTCGGCGATCATCAGCCGGTCATTGGCGCCGTCCCCTACCGCCAGAACGTCCGCAGGCTGGAGCTGGAGCGCGTCGCGGGCTTCGATCAGCGCCATGCGCTTGGCCGCGGCGCCGACGACCGGCCCGTCGACTTGCCCGGTTAGCAAGTGGTTCTCGATTCCCAGCCGGTTGGCCCGGACCTGATCGAACCCGACCTGGTCCGCGACAGGCTCGGCAAAGGACAAGAACCCGCCCGAGACGAGCAGGCAACTCGCGCCCCGCGACCGCATGGTGCGGACCAGCGTCGCCGCGCCCGGGTTCGGCGTGACGCGTTCGGCCAGGCATCGGGCAATGGTCACTTCCGGAAGCCCGGCGAGCAATGCGACACGCTCACGCAACGCCGCCTCGAAGTCGAGCTCGCCCTGCATCGCCCGCTCGGTGATCGCGGCGACCTCCATCTTCAATCCCGCGTAATCCGCGAGTTCGTCGAGGCATTCCTGACCGATGATAGTCGAGTCCATGTCGGCGACCAGCAGCTTTTTCTCGCGCGGACTATCTGGTTGAACGATGACATCGACGCCGGGCAGCGCGTGAAGTGCGCTGCGGGCCGCGGAAAGCTCGGCATCGAACAAAAGGTCGGCGGCATCGCCCTCGTCGATCCAGCCGGCGAAGTCGGCGGCGGGATCGAGCTCGCGCAACAGCGTCAGCGCTTGCTCGACCAGCCTGTCATCGAGCCGGCCGGCTGCTATCAACGTTGCGATGAACAAATCACGCCCTCCCGTCGCCCTCATTGCCGGTCCGACGGCGAGCGGCAAGTCGGGCCTCGCGCTGGCGCTGGCCGAACGGTGCGGCGGAGTGATCATCAATGCCGACAGCGCGCAGCTGTATCGCGACCTTAGTATCCTCAGCGCGGCGCCCAGTGCGGAGGAAATGAACCGCGCCGAGCATCGGCTATATGGCGTGCTCGATGGCGCCGAACCATGCTCCGCGGCGGAATGGGCGGCGATGGCGCGGGGGGTAATCGAGGAGGTGCTTGAACATGACGGAATGCTTATATTGGTCGGTGGGACCGGATTGTATTTAAACACGCTGATCAATGGGATAGCGCCGATACCGGCGATAGATACTGAAGTTCGCAACGAGATTCGAGCGGCAACGGTGGACGTTAATCGGGCGCGGCTGGTTGAATTGGACGCGCAAGCGGCGGCGCGGCTCAACGCGGCGGACAGCCTGCGGATCGCCCGGGCGCTGGAGGTGGTGGTGTCGACCGGCAAGACACTCAGCGAGTGGCACAGCCATCGCCAGGGCGGCATCGGCAAGGCGATTTCGCTGCGGCCGCTGGTCCTGCTGCCGCCGCGCGACTTGCTCTATGCACGGTGCGACAAGCGCTTTGCCGAGATGATGGAGCGCGGTGCGGTCGAGGAGGTTGCCGCGTTGCTCAAGCGCGGCCTCGATCCCAAATTGCCGGTGATGCGGGCGATCGGGGTGCGGGAGATCGCGGCGATGCTGGCGGGCGAGATCAGCCGCGAAGAAGCGGTGGCGCGCGGCAGCCAGGCAACCCGCAACTACGCCAAGCGGCAATATACCTGGTTCGCGCACCAACCGCCGCCCGAATGGCCCAGATTCACTCAGATTCCCAGCGAATCCGCGCTGGAACTGCTCCAACCGAGCGCCTAATCGCA
>JBDSBX010000105.1:0-3220 GCA_039921365.1 Sphingomicrobium sp.
GAAGCGCGGCTTCAACAACATTTTCGCCAAGGATTATGCCGAGGTGAATTTGGGTGCGATCCAGAAGCTGATCGACGCCGGAACCCTGGATGCCAAGGGCACCCTCGACCATGATGCGCTCAAGGCCGTCGGCCTGGCGCGTGGCGGCAAGGACGGTGTCCGCCTCCTCGGCAAGGGAGAACTCACGGCCAAGCTCGCCTTGAAGGTTGCCGGCGTCTCCAAGGGTGCCCGCGAAGCCGTCGAGAAAGCCGGCGGCTCGGTCGAAATCATCGTCGCCCGCAACCCCGCCGAACTCGCCGCCGCCAAGAAGGGCAAGGTTCGCGAAACGCGCCTCGCCGACAAGGCGCAGAAGGTCGAAAAGGCCGCGGCATCAGCAAAGGCCGACAAGGCTGACAAGGCTGACAAGGCCGCCAAGTCCAAGGCTTGACGCTTCGTCGCTCCGCTCCTCGCAATGACGGTTGCGCGGCCTATATAAACGGCAGCGTTTAGGGGAATACTCACCAATGGCATCCGCAGCCGAACAACTGGCATCGAACATTTCGTTTTCGAGTTTTTCGAAAGCAAGCGAACTCAAGCGGCGCCTGTGGTTCACGCTCGGCGCGCTGATCCTGTTCCGGCTGCTGTCGTTCGTTCCGATGCCGGGTATCGACCCGGCGGCGATGGCCGCGCTGTATCAGACGCAGAGCGGCGGCATCCTCGACGTTTTCAACACCTTTTCCGGTGGTGCGCTCGAGCGGATGAGCATCGTCGCTTTGGGCGTCATGCCCTATATCACCGCCTCGATCGTCGTGCAGCTCGGGGCGACGCTCTACGGGCCGTGGCAAGCGCTTCGCAAGGAAGGCGAGACCGGCCGCAAGAAGCTCAATCAATACACGCGTTACCTGACGGTGCTGCTGACCACTGTCCAGGGCTATTGGATCGCTGTCGGGCTCGAGAGCCTCGGCGCGACCCAGGGCATCGGCGCGGTGGTCGAGCCCGGCATGCTGTTCCGGGTCGCGGCGACGATCAGCCTCGTCGGCGGCACCTTGTTCCTGATGTGGATCGGCGAGCAGATCACCAGCCGCGGCATCGGCAATGGCGTGTCGCTGATCATCATGGCCGGGATCGTCGCCCGCCTCCCCCAGGGGCTGGCGCAGCTGCTCGAAGGCGGTCGCACCGGCACCATGAACCCGATCACGATCGTCGGCGTCATTGGCCTGACCGTCGCCATGATCCTGTTCATCTGCTTCATGGAGAGAGCCCAGCGCCGGGTCTTGATCCAATATCCCAAGCGCCAGACGGCGCGCGGCGCGATGCAGCAGGAACGCAGCCACCTGCCGATCAAGGTCAACATTTCAGGCGTGATCCCGCCGATTTTCGCTTCGTCACTGCTGCTGATGCCACTGACGGTCCTGCAAATGTCGGGCGCCGGCAGCAATCCGGATTCGGGCGATTGGCTGATCACCGTCAGCACCTATCTGCAGCACGGCTCGCCGTTCTACCTCGCCTTCTATGCGGCCGGTATCGCCTTCTTCTGCTTCTTTTACGCGGCAGTGCAGTTCAACAGCGAGGAGACCGCGGAGAATCTCAAGCGCCACGGCGGCTTCATCCCCGGGATCCGTCCGGGCAAGGCGACCGAGACCTATTTCGACTATCTGGTGTCGCGGATCACCGTCGTCGGCGCGGCTTATCTGGTGCTCATCTGCCTGATTCCGGAAATCCTGTTGAACCAGGCGGGGCTCAATTTCGCGCTCGGTGGGACCAGCCTGCTGATCGTCGTCAACGTCACCATGGATACGGTCGCGCAAATCCAAAGCCATTTGATCGCGCACCAGTACGGCGACCTCATCAAGAAGGCGAAGCTCAAGACCGGGCGCCGGCGCTGATCGCCCGACAGTGATGGCCGGCCAGCAACCCATGAACATCGTCCTGCTTGGCCCGCCCGGGGCGGGCAAGGGCACGCAGGCGGCACGGCTGCAAGCGGAACGCGGCATGATCCAGATGTCGACCGGCGACATGCTCCGGGAGGCGGTTGCCAATGGCAGCCCGGTCGGGCTTGAGGCCAAAGCGGTGATGGCGGCCGGCGCGCTGGTCAGCGACTCCATCGTCAGCGCGCTGATCGGCGAGCGTCTCGATGCGGCCGGGAGCCACGGCGCGATTTTCGATGGCTTTCCCCGCACCCGCCAGCAAGCCGAAGCCCTCGACCTCTTGCTTGCCGAGCGCGGCCGCGGCCTCCACCATGTGATCGAGCTGGTGGTCGATGAAGACGCGCTGGTCGAGCGGATCGCCGGACGCTTCAGCTGCAAGGGCTGCGGCGCCAGCTATCACGACCGCTTCAAGCAACCGCGGGCCAACGGCCAGTGCGACCACTGCGCTTCCACCGATTTCATTCGCCGACCCGACGACAATGAGCAGACCGTGCGCCGGCGGATGGCTGAATATCGCGCCAAGACCGAACCGATCCTGCCCTATTATGACGCGCGAGGCCTGGTCCATCGCGTCGACGGCATGCAGTCGGTCGATGATGTCGCCGCGCAGATCGAAGCGATCCTCGACAGCTAGTCGCGCGCACGGCATGCTCTTCTTCGCAATCGGGGGAGGCAGGCATGAGGTGGTTGATAGCGCTGGCGACGTTACTCGCACCGACGGCGGCGGGTGCCGAAGTCGTCGCGGCCAGCGCGAACGGTTTTGAGGTTCGCCATAGCGTCGCGATCGTCATCCCGCCGTCGGCAACCTTTGACGCCTTCACCCAGGTTGCGCGATGGTGGAACGCCGCCCACACTTACAGCGGCAAGTCTTCCAACCTGAGCCTGTCGCTCAATCCCGGCGGCTGTTTTTGCGAGGCCTTGCCCAAGGGCGGCGGGATCGAGCATCTGCGCGTCGCTTATGTCGATCCGGGCGAGCGGCTGGTGCTGACCGGCGCGCTCGGGCCGCTGCTGTTCCAGGCGGCGACGGGGGTGATGGACGTCAAGGTCGAGCGGATCGCCGGCGGCTCGCGCCTGACGCTGGATTACAAGGTCGCGGGTTTCGCCAATGGCGGCGCCGACAAGCTCGCGCCGGTGGTCGACCGGGTGCTTGGCGACCAGATCGCCCGCTTCCGCAAATATGCCGCGGCGATGCCGAAGACGCGCTAGCGGCGCTCCAGCGTGATGAAGCGGAACGGCAGCCCGCCGCCGGTGTGATCCTCGCGCGCTACTTCGCGCCAGGCGCCGTCGAGCCGCGGGTCATCGAGCCTGGTGTC
>JBDSBX010000106.1:0-7306 GCA_039921365.1 Sphingomicrobium sp.
AATATCCGCCGGTCGTCATCCAGGCCTTTATCTCGGCGGAGGACAAGACCTTCTTCAGCCACGGCGGCATCGACTATCCGGGGCTGGTCGGCGCGATCTTCGATTATACCCGCAAAAGCGTCAGCGGCGGCCGCGCCAAGGGCGGCTCGACCATCACCCAGCAAGTCGCCAAGGCCCTGCTTCAGGACAGCAGCTACAGCGTCGGCCGCAAAATTCGCGAGGCAATCCTCGCCTTCCGGTTGGAATCGACGCTGACCAAGCCGCAGATCCTCGAACTCTATCTGAACCAGATTTTCCTTGGCCGGAACGCCTATGGTGTCCAGGCGGCAAGCCGGGCCTATTTCGACAAGGATGTCGGTGAGCTGACGCTGCCGGAAGCGACCTACCTTGCGGTGCTGCCCAAGGCCCCGTCCAATTACGACCCGGTGCGCGCGACTGAAAAGGCGACCAACCGCCGCAACTATGTGCTGCGCGAAATGGAGGCCAACGGCTACATCGCCCACGATCAGGTGCTGGCCGCGGCCGCCGTTCCGCTCGGCACGATCCGCTACGGCAGCAACGCCAAGTTCCGCGAGATGGGCGGCTATTTCATGGAAGAGGTCCGCCGCGACCTGATGAAGAAGTTCGGCGAGACCGCCGACGCCGGCCCAAACAGCCTCTACGCCGGCGGGCTGTGGGTTCGCACGTCGATGGTCCCATACATGCAGGATGCCGCCGCCGAGGCGCTCCGCGAGGGGCTCGCGAATTTCGACGGCGGGCGCGGCTGGCGCGACCTTGATCTCAGCATTGATGCCACCGGCGACTGGCGCGCGCAGCTCGATCGTGCTCCGGTCGGCACCGGCTTTCCCGACTGGCGCAAGGCGGTGGTGCTGTCGCGCGACTCGCGCGAGGCGCGGATCGGCTTCAGCGATGGGTCGACCGGCGTCGTCTCTGCTTCGGCGGCCTCGCAGCCCAAGCGCGGGGTCGGCGGCGCCGCTTTCGGATATTTTCGGCCGGGCATGATCATCATCGTCAAGAAGGTTGCGGGCGTCAGTTATGCGCTGCGCTCGATTCCCGAAGTTTCGGGCGGGATGGTGGCGGAAGAAGTCCGCACCGGACGAGTATTGGCGATCCAGGGCGGCTTCGACTCGATCGGCGCCAGCTATAACCGGGCGACGCAGGCGCTGCGCCAGCCGGGCTCGGCGTTCAAACCGGTGGTCTATGAGACCGCTTTGGAGAACGGCCTGACGCCGGCGTCGATCATCGTCGATGCGCCCTTCTGCGTCTGGCAGGGGGCCGGCCTCGGCAACAAATGCTTCGTTAATTTCGACCGCCGTTATTCGGGCCCCAAGACGATGCGCTGGGGGGTCGAGCAGTCGCGCAACCTGATGACCATCCGCGCCGCCTCGCAGGCCGGAATAGCCAAGGTCACCGACACGGCGCGCAAGCTCGGCGTCGGCGACTATCCCAACTACCTCGCGATCGCTCTCGGTGCCGGCGACACCACCGTGCTGCGGTTGACTAACGCATATGCGATCCTCGCCAACCACGGGCGTTCGGTGAAGCCGTCGATGATAGACTTCGTCCAGGACCGCACCGGCAAGGTCATCTTTCGTACCGACAACCGCTGCCAGGTGATGGAAAATTGCAACGCCGCCGACTGGGACGGAAAGGGCATGCCGCGCCCACCGGTGAGGACTCGCCAGTTGCTCGACCCAATGGCGGCGTTCCAGATGGTGCACATCCTCGAAGGCGTGGTCGAGCGCGGCACCGCGACGGTCTTGCGCGACCTCGATCGGCCGATGTTCGGCAAGACCGGAACGACGACCGGCCCGACCAACGTCTGGTTCGTCGGCGGCACTCCGGAGATCGTCGCTGGAGTTTACATGGGGTACGATCAACCACGCAGCCTTGGCGGTTATGCCCAGGGCGGACGAATCGCCGCTCCGGTTTTCAAGCAGTTCGCCAAGACGGCGTTCGCCGGCCGGCCCAAAATTCCGTTCGTTGCCCCGGCGGGCATCCGCTGGGCGCGCATCGACCGCGGCAGCGGCCGTCGCGTGTTCGGCACATTTCCGGTCCAGGAAGATCCCAAATCGCAAGTCATCTGGGAGGCGTTCCAGCCGCAAACCGAGCCGCGCCGCTCGTTCCGCCGCAACCAGAGTGCGGATGAGCCTGAAGCGGGCAGCGACGACCAGCGATTGGCGAAAAATGGCAAGACGGTCCGACGGGTGCGTCCGGCGCAGGGGCCTCGAACCGTTGCCGCGCAACCGGTCGCTTCGCCAAGCAATCCCTTGCAAACGCCGCCCGCCACCTAATAGCGGATTGCATCGGCTGCATGTACGATGCGGCCGACCGAGTTCATCCGGAGACGAAGATGCGCGCCGAAGCGCAGGCCCATATCGACGAGATCAATGCCGCGACCGCGCTGCTTCGTCGGTTCCTCGATTGGGACCGGGCGCATCGGCGCCTCGAGGAATTGAACTTTCAGGTCGAGGAACCGGCGCTGTGGGACGATCCCAGGGCGGCCCAGGAAGTGATGCGCGAACGGCGCCGGCTCGAAGAGGCGATCAATGCGACCAAGGCGATCGAGCGCGAGCTGTCCGACACCGCCGAGCTGATCGCGATGGCCGAAGCGGAAGGCGACGACGCTTTGATTGTCGAAGGCATCCAAAGCCTCGCCGACCTCGCCATACGGGCCGAGCGCGACAAGGTCGCCGCGTTGCTCGCGGGCGAAGCCGACGCCAACAACAGTTATATCGAAGTCAACGCCGGGGCCGGCGGCACCGAAAGCCAGGACTGGGCGGAAATGCTGCAGCGGATGTACAGCCGCTGGGGCGAGCGGCACGGCATGAAGGTCGAGTTGATCGACCACCATTCGGGCGAACAGGCCGGCATCAAGTCGGCGACCCTGCTGATCAAGGGCGAGAATGCCTACGGAAATCTGAAGACCGAAAGTGGCGTGCATCGGCTGGTGCGGATCAGCCCCTACGACAGCTCGGCGCGGCGCCACACCAGCTTTGCCAGCGTCTGGGTCTATCCGGAAGTCGACGACGACATCGACATCGAGGTCAACGAAGCCGATTTGCGCATCGATACCTATCGCGCGTCGGGCGCTGGCGGGCAGCACGTCAACACCACCGACAGCGCGGTCCGCATCACCCATGTTCCCAGCGGCATCGTCGTCGCCTGCCAGAACCAGCGCTCGCAGCACAAGAACCGCGCCGAAGCGATGAAGCAATTGAAGGCGCGGCTCTATGAAGCCGAACTGCAGCGGCGCGAGGCCGAATCGGATGCGGCCAATGCGGCCAAGACCGACATTGGCTGGGGCCACCAGATCCGCAGCTACGTCCTGCAGCCCTATCAGCTGGTCAAGGACTTGCGCACCGGTGTCACTTCGACCTCGCCCGGCGATGTGCTCGATGGCGATCTCGACCGGTTCATGGCCGCGGCGCTGTCCCAACGGGTGACCGGTGAGCAGGTCGAGGTCGAGGATGTCGAGTAGGGTGCTGTGGCTGCTGGTGCTGGCAGCAGCCTCGGCGTGTCGGCAGGCGCCGGACGAGCAACGCTTTCCCAAGCCGCACCGCGACGTCGCGCCGATCGTCGGCGACTCGTTTTCGACCGAGGACGCGCGCGATCGGCTGGGTGAGGCCGAGCAAGTGATAGAGCTTGCCGGCATCCGTCCGGACATGTGGGTCGCCGACGTTGGCGCCGGCGAAGGCTATTACACGATGCGGCTGGCCCCTGCGGTCGGGCCCAGCGGCCGGGTGCTTGCCGAAGACATCATCAGCGAAACGCGCGATCGCCTCGCTCAACGCGTTCAGAGCGAACGGCTCGACAATGTCGCGGTGCTCCTTGGCAAGCCCGATAATCCGGCGCTGCCCCGCCGTTCGTTCGACCGCATCCTGATGGTTCACATGTACCATGAGGTGCAGTCGCCCTACGCGTTCCTGTGGAACCTGCGCGAAGGCCTCAAGCCTTCCGGAGAAGTGGTGGTGGTGGACGCCGACCGGCCGACCCGGCGCCATGGCATTCCGCCGCCGCTCCTGACTTGCGAGTTCGCGGCGCTCGGCATGCAGCGGGTCGCAATGACGATGCTGGCCGGCGGCGACTCTTATCTGGCGACGTTCCGGATTGCTTCGCCGCGGCCAAGCCCGGCCAACATCAAGGCGTGCAAATTGTAAAACGTCCCGCCGGGGCGCGGGCGAGAAAGGCTAGAGGACCCCGGCGCGCCTGAAGCTAGTGCATTCGGTCCCGGCAAACACCAAATGGTCGAGTATTGCGCAATCGAGCGCTTCGGCGGCGGACGCCAGGCGCCGCGTCGCCCGGCAATCCTCGGCGCTGGGAGTCGAATCACCGCCGGGATGGTTGTGAGCGAGCACCAGCCCGGCGCTGCCGTGGGCGGCCGCGTCGGCAATGATCGAACGCAGCGGGAAGGAGGTGCCCCGCTCATCGCCGGCGTGGCGAGTGACGTGGAGACAGCGCGCCTGGTCGTCGACATGCGCAACCCACAGGCTTTCGAGCGACAAGTCCGAGTCGGCGAAGCAGCCTGCGAAGAACCGCCGCGCTGCGTCCAGCCCGTCGAGTTTCAGGGGGTATTCGGCACGCTGTAACCGCATGCGGATAGAGCTAGGAGCGGCGGCTGCACGGAGCCAGTTGAACCGTGTCCACAGCGGATGATCCATTAACCGTAACGGATGTCAAACCCCCTCTTGTGCCGGATGACGCAGCGGCTAGGGGTGGCGCTGCATGCGCCAATATCTCGACCTGATGCGGCTAATTCTCGACCAGGGCGTCGAGCAGATGGATCGCACCGAGACCGGGACGCTGACGCATTTCGGCGCACAAATGCGCTTCGACATGGCCGACGGCTTTCCGCTGCTGACCACCAAAAAACTCCACCTGCGGTCGATCATCGTCGAGTTGCTGTGGTTTCTGCGTGGCGACACCAACATCCGCTGGCTTCAGGAGCGCAACGTCAAAATCTGGGACGAGTGGGCTGACGAGCAGGGCGACCTCGGCCCGGTCTACGGTAAGCAATGGCGCAATTGGGAAGCGGCCGACGGTCGGCACATCGACCAGATCCGCAACCTCATCGAGCTGATCAGGCGCGAACCGTCGTCGCGGCGGCAGATCGTCACCGCCTGGAACCCGGGCGAGCTCGACCGGATGGCGCTGGCCCCGTGCCATTGCCTGTTTCAGACGCAGGCCGCCGGCGGCCGGCTCAATCTCCAGCTCTATCAGCGAAGCGCCGATTTCTTTCTCGGCGTGCCGTTTAATATCGCAAGTTACGCCCTCCTGACCCATATGCTGGCGCGCCAGTGTGGGCTTGAGCCCGGGACCTTTGTGTGGACCGGCGGCGATTGCCACCTCTATTCCAACCACCTCGAGCAGGCGCGGCTTCAGCTCAGCCGCGAACCCCGGCCATTACCGCAACTGATCCTCAAGGACCGCGGCCAGTCGATCGACAGCTACGAGCCCGACGATTTCGCCTTCGAATGCTATGACCCGCACCCGCATATCGCCGCCCCGGTGGCGGTTTAGCCACAGCCCCCACCCATTGTGACAATTTTAAGATGGCGCTTGGACCGCTTTCCTGCTGTGGCGCGTTGCTTGGGGGCGTAACGACAGGAGAAACAAGCATGCTTCGTAAAATCATCACTATCGCACTGATCGGCGGCGCGGTCGCCATTTCCGCGTGCAACACCGTTCGCGGTGCCGCCAAGGACGTGAATTCGGCGGCAAACGCAGTCGACAACGCCACCTGAGCGGACTCAACGCAATTAAAAGGCCCCGCCGGCGCGAGCCGACGGGGCCTTTTTTTGTCTGCGTGCCGCCGATCAGCTTTTCAGATACTCGCCCGCATCGGCGTCGAGGCCATGGCCCGACGGCGTCACCGCCTCGAGCGGATCGGCGTGGATCGCGGCTTCCGGGCCCTGGGCCAGTTCCGCCGCATGTTCCTCGGCGGCGCTGTTGGGCGCGATCAGCGATTCCTGCAGCTTGCGCTGAGCGGCCCGAAGCGCGGTGTCGCGGCTCGATGCGGCGACCCGCAGGCGGTTCATCCCCGCGCCGGTGCCGGCCGGGATCAGGCGCCCGACGATGACATTCTCCTTGAGCCCGTTGAGCGTGTCGATCTTGCCCTGGACCGCGGCTTCGGTGAGCACCCGAGTGGTCTCCTGGAACGAGGCGGCCGAGATGAAGCTGCGGGTCTGCAGCGACGCCTTGGTAATGCCCAGCAGGACCGGCTTGCCTTCCGCCTTGCGTTGTTTCTTTTCGAGCCGCGAATTGGCCTCGTCCATCTCCTCGCGATCGACCTGCTCCTCCTTGAGCAAAGTGGTGTCGCCGCCGTCGGTGATCTCGACTTTCTGCAGCATCTGGCGAACGATCACCTCGATGTGCTTGTCGTTGATCTTGACGCCCTGGAGCCGGTAGACTTCCTGAATCTCGCTGACGAGATATTCGGCCAGCGCTTCGACGCCGAGCACTTCCAGGATGTCATGCGGATCGGGTGAGCCGCCGACGAGATTGTCGCCGCGCTTGACGTAATCGCCTTCCTGAACGTCGATCACCTTCGACTTGGGCACCAGATATTCGACCGGATCCGAGCCGTCGTCGGGGATGATCGCGATCTTACGCTTGGCCTTATAGTCCTTCATGAAAGTGACCTTGCCCGAGACCTTGGCGATGATCGCATTCTCCTTGGGCTTGCGCGCTTCGAACAGCTCGGCAACCCGCGGCAGACCGCCGGTGATGTCGCGCGTCCGCGCCGCTTCGCGCGGCATGCGGGCGAGAACTTCGCCGTTCTCGACCTTTTGGCCATCCTCGACCGCGACGATCGCTCCCGAAGCGAGGCGATAGACGCCGGCCTCATTGGCGTCGGCGCCGGTCAGAGTCAGCCGCGGGACCAGCGTGTCCTTTTTCGACTTGGCCATGTCTTCGGTGATGACGCGCTGGGCGATACCGGTCGATTCGTCGGTGACCTCGGTCATCGTCCGGTTCTCGATCAGGTCCTGATATTTAACGACGCCGCCCTTTTCGGTGATCACCGGGCTGTAGGACGGGTCCCACTCGGCAACGCGATCGCCGCGGCTGACGATGTGCCCGGTCTCGCACAGCAAATGCGCGCCATAGGGAACGCGGTGCGTCGACAACTCGCGCCCGTCCATGTCGAGGATCGCGATTTCGCCCGAGCGCGACAGCGACACGTGCTGCCCGCGCGGATTGATGATCATCGGCATGTCGCGGAACTCGATGGTGCCGTCGACCGGCGCCTCGAGGTTCGACTGCTCGTTGAGCTGCGCCGCGCCGCCGATGTGGAAGGTCCGCATCG
>JBDSBX010000107.1:0-6230 GCA_039921365.1 Sphingomicrobium sp.
TGGCGGTTCCGGGCCCATTTTAGCGGATAGCGAGAGCGGGGGGGCAAAAGGTCGCTATCCGAGGTGTTAAACGTATCGTCTTCGGCGACGGTTCCGAGGATTTGGAATTTTTTTCGCCGCTCCCGAAATAAGCGCCCGGCTTGTTTCAACGTCCCGGAAAGATGGGCAAGTCGACGCAGTAGCGGCCGAGTTTCCGCTCCAGTGCCGAGCGCAATTGCTTGGCAAGCCCGCTGATCACTCGCTCGAACTGTTTCTTTTCGACATCTCCGGCCTCGTTCGGGACCAGCACCGGGCTGCTCAGCTCGAGCCGCCCGGTCAGCTCGCTGGTCCGGCGCAACGATACTTCGACCGGCTCGTCGGGGCGGTGGAGCATCGCATATTCGATGATCTCAGTGACCAGGAAGGCGACCGCCACCGCGACGTCCTGGGTGGTGTAGATGCTCTCGAGGTCGAGATCGATGACCAGGCCGCGCGCCGCTTCGGGCGCCCCGCCGCGAAGTTCGGCGCCCAGTTCCGACAGCAGCGGCCGCAGCGCGATTCCGCGATTTTCTTCCATCTCGGCGAAATGGTTGCGGTGGACGATCGACAGCGCCCCCACCCGGCGGCCGATCGCGTCATAGGCCGAGCGCGCTTCCGGCGTCTCGGCGTTGCGGCCGTGGATGTTGAGCAATGAAGCGACGACCTGGAGGTTGTTCTTCACCCGGTGGTGGACTTCGCGCACCAGCCGCCGCTGGCCATCGAGCGCCTCGGCCATTTCGCGCTCCGACTCCTCGATCCGCTCGAGCCCGCGGGCAAAGGCGTCGCGAAGCTCCTGGATTTCGGTCGCCGGGCCAAGCTTGTCGGGCAGGACGCTGGCGCTCTCGCCCGGCCTGAAGCGAGTGACGGCGCGCTCGAGCCGGCGCAGCGGGCGGATCAGCAGCCGGGTGACGAGCAGCCAGCTGATCAGCGCCGCCATCACCCACATCAGCAGCGGCAGCAGCAGCATCAGCCGGTCCATGGTGGTGACCAGCGGCACCTTGGCGCCGATCCGCGCGACCAGCTGGCCATTGCCCAGCGGCCACTGGCTATAGGAATGGCCGCGGTCGGGATCGCTCATCGCGCCGCCTTCGATCAGCCTCATCTCGCGGCTGCCATCGCGGATCACCAGCGTCTGGATGTCGCTGTTTCGCTCGATCGCGGCATCGCGAATTTCGGCTGCGGGGACGACGGCGGTGGCCATTCCGCCGATGACGCCGACCCGCAGGATCAGCGTATCCAGCGACGGCGCGATGCGCAGCCGGATCGCCCCGGGCGCAACCAGCCGTAGGTCGGTAGGAGCAGCGACTTCGCCAACTACGCACAGCGGTTCGCCGTCTGGGCTGTCGAGTTCGAAGCGCTGGGCGACTGCCGGAGCGACCGCAAGCGAGCGCTGGGCCCGATCGCACGCCCCGTCGGAGCCGGCCGCAAGCGCGCCATTGGCGGCAATCCGCAAGGCCAGGGCATTGCGCGCAATCAGGCTTTCAATAGCTTTCGCCGCGGCTTTCGCCTGGTCGTCGGTGCGGCCGCGTGACGCCAGGCCGGCTTTCTCGATGCCGGTATTGGCGACCATCACCAAAGCGACGCCCATCGGCAACAGCGCCGCGCTCATGATCAGGAGCAATTTCGCGGCCGTCGGCAAAGACGCGAAGCGCTGCACAGCGCTGGTCATTCGCCCCTCCGCATCAAAGTCCCGCCTAAGCGGGCGTCACTTGAGCTTGCCGAGCAAGTCGAGAAAATCGTCGGGGACGGATTCGCGCAGCGTGTCGTCATAGACCGAGCGCAGGGCCCGGCCGAGGTCGGCCGAGCGGCTCTTGCGAGCGCCTTTTTCGCGCGGAACAGCCCCGTCCGCAGACCCGTCCTTGGCACTCTTCGCCGTGGGGATGGTGCGTTTTCCGATGCTGTCCGACTCGCTCTGCCTACCACTCAAACTCTCGTCCCCCTCGCGCGGGCCCAAGCGCGCTCAATACAGTCATGGACACCACGCACTACGCACCGAACACGAGGGTCGACAGTGAAAAAACACACTGTCCACACGCGATTTCCTGCGACGATGCGCAGGGCCGGAAATCGGACTCAGCCGCCAAAGGAAACCAAATCGCCGGTGCTTTGTTCCAGAGCGCTTCACTTCTATGTGGACAAGCAACCGGGCGCCACAACTTATCCTTAGGTGGGTTGCAACAATAAGGGCGCGCGCTCAAAGAGCCGGAAACCCGATTGAGATTATGGAGTGCCTCCGCTTATGTCCCTTGGCCAGGAACTTGCCCCGCATTTGCCCTTCCTTCGCCGCTATGGGCGCGCGCTGACCGGGAGCCAGACTCACGGTGACGCTTTCGTCCGCGCTACACTCGAAGCGATTGTCGCCGAACCCGACGAATTCCCGCGCGATGTCGATGCCCGGCTTGGCCTTTACCGCACCTTTCACGCGATCTGGTCGACTGCCAACATCGAGGAAGGCGAAGAGCCGTCGCGCGGTTTCTCGGGGAGCGAAGGCATTGCCCATGCGCGATTGTCGCGGATCACGCCTCTGTCGCGCCAAGCGCTGCTGCTGACCTCGCTCGAAGGCTTTTCGTCGGAAGATACCGCTTATTTGATCGGCGCCACGCCCAAGGACGTCGATTCCCTGGTCGCCGAGGCGCTGAGCGAGATCGAGCGGCAGACCCTGGCCGACGTCCTGATCATCGAGGACGAGCCGATCATCGCGATGGATATCGAGACCATCGTCCGCGACCTTGGCCACAATGTCACCGGCGTTGCCGTCACCCGCGACGAGGCCGTGGCGCAGGCGCGTTCCAATCCGCCGGGCCTGGTGCTGGCCGACATCCAGCTGGCCGACGATTCGAGCGGCATCGATGCGGTCAAGGACATCCTCGCCGAATTCTCGGTGCCGGTGATCTTTATCACCGCTTTCCCCGAGCGGCTGCTGACCGGCACGCGGCCCGAGCCGACCTTCCTCATCACCAAGCCATTCCAGCGCTCGACCGTCAAAGCGGCGATCGCGCAGGCGTTGTTCTTCGACGCGGCGACAGTTCCGGCCAGCTAGGCACCAGTCCCAAGCGGAACATGGGCTGGCGGGGCGCGTTTGCCCGCCAAAGATCCATTCGTGACGAGAGCATAATGACTGACCCCCAAGAGCATGTAACCACGACCGAGGCGCGCGGCGGCTCGACGCCCCATATGACGCGCTATGTGCTGGTGATCGGCACCGCTTTGGTGATTGTTTTGTTTGCTATCATCTTGTTCGTCGCCAGGTGAGCCATACATTCTGCGGCAATGTCGGATGGTCATAGGGTCTGACGGCATGGGCGCGCCGGCGCCTCTCTTAACGGGTGGGGACTTAGTGGGCGACGAACCTCAGGATGAAACGGATTCGGGTTTCCCCGTCGAAACCATTCCGCTGTCCGATGACGATTTCAAGGACGAACTGGGGGCTGTAATCCCCCATTTGCGGGCGTTCGGCCGCTCGCTTTCGGGCAGCCGCGACCTCGCCGACGATCTGGTCCAGGAGACGCTGTTGAAAGCGTGGGCGGCGCGCAAGCGCTTCCAGGCCGGGACCAACATGCGTGCCTGGACCTTCATCATCCTGCGCAACCTGTTCCTCAGCCAGATGCGCCGCGCCCGCTTCAAGGGGGAATGGGACGAGATCACCGCCTCGAAGATTCTTGCCGCTCCGGCGAGCCAGGACCGGCATATCGAGTTGGGCGATATGCAACGCGCGCTGATGCATTTGCCGCAACCGCAACGCGAGGCACTGATCCTGGTCGGTGCCGGCGGTTTTGCCTATGAAGAAGCGGCGGAAATCTGCGGTTGCGCGGTCGGGACCATCAAGAGCCGGGTGGCCCGCGGGCGGGTCGCCCTGGAAACCCTGCTGTCGAGCGGCAAAATGCCGTCGCGGCGCCAGCACAAGTCCGATCCCAACAAGTCCGCGCTGCAAACCATCATGGCCCAGGTCGACGAGCTTAGCCGCAACCGCTAGGCGCGCCAAATCTCCTATGCCAGAGAAAAGCGGGAACCAGTCACTTCGGTTTTGGGGTCGTTGCGGTGATTTCTCTGGATCCCGGCCTTCGTCGGGATGGGCCGCGCCCGCTCAATTGAGCTGGCGGATCAGCTCGGCAAAATCGCGGTCGGACGGCTCCTCGGCCGCCGCGTCGAAGGCGCGGCGGAGGGCGGCGATAATGCCGGCGTGATTGGCCGGGAAGTCGACACGAATGATTCTACGATCCATGGGGAATTCCGGCTCTTTGCGCTGTTTACCTTCTGAGTGCATCGGTGAAAGAACGATGAGGCACTGGGTTAGTTTCGTCCGTTACGGGGCGCCAACGGATCAAAGCGGCTGATGTCTCGCGCAAACGCGACCGATCGACGGCTCAAAGCGACAAAGCGTGCGCGCGCCTTTTCGCCGTTCTTGCGCGAAGCCTTTGACGCCCGGCCGGAGCTTGCCGAGACCTTTCTGAGCGACGGTGCACGCGCGGCGATTGCCGCGGCGCTGACGGCCGGGGAGGGGGGCGTCGAGGTCGAACTCCGCCATGGCCGGCTCGGGCTGGCGCTGGCGGTGGCGCTCGGCGATCTTGCCGGCGAGCTGGAGCTTGAAGAGGTCACGCGCCACCTGTCCTTGTTCGCCGACCAGGCGATCGAGCGGGCGCTGGCAGCGGCGGTCGACGAACGCGTCAGCGGCGCCGCGCCCGATGGGATCGCGGTGATCGCGCTTGGCAAGCTCGGCAGCGGCGAACTCAATTATTCATCGGACGTCGACCTGTTGCTGTTGTTCGACCCCGAGCGATTGGCGCGGCGGGAGCGCGATGACCCCGGCGAGGCGGCCGTGCGGGTCGCTCGGCGGATGATCGAGATCCTTCAGAAGCGCACCGCCGACGGCTATGTCGCGCGGGTCGATTTGCGGCTTCGGCCGGCGCCGGAAGTGACGCCGATCGCGCTGCCCGTGAACGCGGCGATTTCGCACTACGAATCATCGGCTTTGCCGTGGGAACGGGCGGCCTTTATCCGGGCTCGTGCCGCCGCCGGCGACCAGGCGCTCGGCCAACATTTCCTGACGTCCATCGAGCCGTTCGTGTGGCGCCGCTCACTCGACTTCGGGGTGATCGACGACATCCGCCAGATTTCCGCCCGGATCCGCGACCATTTCGCGCAAGGCGGCCAACTCGGTCCGGGCTTCGACTTGAAGCGCGGTCGTGGCGGCATTCGCGAAATCGAGTTCTTCACCCAGATCCAGCAGATGATCCACGGCGGCCGCGATCCGTCGGTGCGCAGGCCGGCGACGCTGGATGCCTTGCACGCACTGGCCAAGGCGGAACGGCTCGACCCGGCGGACGTCACGGCGTTGGCCGACGCCTACCGGCTGCTCCGCACTATCGAGCACCGCGTCCAGATGATCGAGGACGCACAGACCCACACATTGCCGGCCGACGGCGACGCGCTGGACGGCGTCGCCCGGCTGCATGGTCTCGACCAGGGCGTTGACCTGCTGGCTCTGCTCCGGCCTCACGTCGATCGCGCTGGAGCCCTGTTCGATGGGCTTGCTCCTGAAACGACCGGGCGATTGTCGAACGATCTCGACATCCTGCTCGGCGAGTTGCGGACGATCGGCTTCACGGACCCCGAGATGGCGGCGCGGCGGATCGGCGGCCTGCGCTCGGGACGGGCGCGCTCACTGCGCTCGCCAGCGGCCAAGACCGCGTTCGAAGCGATGTTGCCCGGTTTGCTGACGGCCATTGCCGCCGGCCCCAACCCGGAGCACGCGCTCAACCGATTCACCGATATCGTCGAGCGATTGTCGAGCGGGATCAACCTGTACCGGCTGTTGGAGGCGCGGCCCAAGCTTGGGTTGCTGCTCGCCAAGCTCCTCGCCCATGCGCCGGCGCTGTCCGACCAGTTGGCGAGGCGGCCCGAATTGCTCGAAGGGCTGTTCGATTCGTCGAGTTTCGATCCGCCACCGGCAGTCGAGGATTTTGCCCGCAGCCTCGGCGATGCCATGCGCGGCCAGCCGTACGACGTCGGCCTCGACCGGGTGCGGCGGCTGGTCAACGAACGCCGCTTCGCGCTCGGCGTCCAGCTCATAGACCTGCGCAGCGATCCGCTGGACGTCGCGGCGGGCTATGCCCGGGTCGCCGAAGGCGCGGTCGTCGCGCTGGCCGGCGCCGCGGTCGATGAGTTCGAAAGCGTCCACGGCAAGGTCCCTGGCGGCGAGCTGGTCATCCTCG
>JBDSBX010000108.1:0-2961 GCA_039921365.1 Sphingomicrobium sp.
GGATGGCGCCGGAGA
This sequence comes from Sphingomicrobium sp., assembly GCA_039921365.1. Lineage (GTDB taxonomy): Bacteria > Pseudomonadota > Alphaproteobacteria > Sphingomonadales > Sphingomonadaceae > Sphingomicrobium. The sequence continues at coordinate 16 of JBDSBX010000108.1, forward strand.
TGCCGATCGCGATATAGACTTGCGGCGCGACGATCTTGCCGGTCTGGCCGACCTGATAGTCGTTAGGGGCGTAACCCGCATCGACCGCGGCGCGGCTGGCCCCGACCCCGGCGCCAAGCTTGTCGGCGAGCGGGTCGAGCAGTCCGTGGAACTGCTCGTTGGAACCGAACCCGCGGCCACCCGAGACGATGACCTTGGCGCTGGTCAGGTCGGGCCGCTCGCTCTTCGACATTTCCTCCGAGACGAACTTCGACTTGGCGTCGTGCGAGCCGGCATCGACGGCCTCGACACTCCCCGAGCCGCCGCTGCGCTCGGCCTTTTCAAACGCCGTGCCGCGCACGGTAATGACCTTTTTGGCATCCTTTGAGCGGACCGTGGCGATGGCGTTGCCGGCATAGATCGGCCGCGTGAATGTGTCCTCACCCTCGACCGAAAGAATGTCTGAAATCTGCATCACGTCGAGCAAGGCGGCCACCCGCGGGGCGATGTTCTTGCCGGTCGTGGTCGACGAAGCGATGAAGGCGTCGTGGGTCGCCATCAGGGCGGCGGCGACCGGCGCGACGTCCTCGGCGAGCTGATGCTCGAGGTGCGGGGCGTCAGCGACATGGACCTTGCCGATTCCAGCAATCTTCGCGGCAGCCTCTGCGACCGGCCCGACATCCTTGCCGGCAACCAGCAGATGGACTTCGCCAAGCTTCGCCGCCGCAGTGACCGTCGCCAGAGTCGCGTCCTTGACCGCTTTGCCGTCATGCTCGACCAGCACCAGGGTCTTCATGCCGTCACTCCCAGGCTCTTGAGCTTGGCGACCAGCTCATCGACGGACGCCACCTTGACGCCCGCGGAGCGCTTGGCCGGCTCGACCACTTTCAATGTCTCCAGCCGCGGCGCTATGTCGACGCCGAGCTCGTCGGGCGTCCTGGTCGCGAGCGGCTTGGACTTGGCCTTCATGATGTTGGGCAAGCTCGCGTAGCGCGGCTCGTTCAAACGCAGGTCGGTGGTAACGATCGCGGGCAAAGTCAGCTGCACCGTTTCCGCGCCGCCATCGACCTCGCGCGCGACGCTGACGCTGCCGTCCGCGACCTCGACTTTCGACGCGAATGTGCCCTGCGGCCAGCCGAGCAAGGCCGCGAGCATCTGGCCGGTCTGGTTGCTGTCGTCGTCGATCGCCTGCTTGCCGAGAATGACCATGCCGGGCTCCTCCTCCGCGGCAATCTTGGCGAGTATTTTGGCGACGCCCAACGGCTCGACCTCCTGATCCGTCTGGATCAGGATTGCGCGATCGGCGCCCATCGCCAGCGCGGTGCGCAAAGTTTCCTGTGCTTTCGCTGGGCCAATCGAGACCGCGACGACCTCCGTCGCGACGCCTTTTTCCTTGAGGCGCGTGGCTTCCTCGACGGCGATTTCGTCGAACGGGTTCATGCTCATCTTGACGTTGGCGAGATCGACGCCGGAGCCGTCCATCCTGACCCGCGGCTTGACGTTGTAATCGATCACCCGCTTGACCGCGACGAGTAGCTTCATCTCAACTCCCTCATTCCGTCATGCCAGCGAAGGCTGGCATCTCAGGGCGCAAAAGCACCGCGTGTCACCCACCGTCATCCCAGCTTTCGCTGGGATGACGGTTATGCAGGCACCGCCTGCTTGACCTCGGCGACGATCTTCCTGGCAGCGTCGCCAAGGTCGTTGGCGGCGACGATCGGCAGGCCGCTGTCGGCCAGGATTTGCTTGCCTTGCGCGACGTTGGTGCCTTCGAGGCGGACCACCAGCGGGACCTTGAGATCGACTTCGCGGGCCGCGGCGACGATGCCGTCGGCGATGATGTCGCACTTCATGATGCCGCCGAAGATGTTGACGAGAATGCCCTTCACCGTCGGATCGGCGAGGATGATCTTGAACGCCGCGGTGACCTTTTCCTTCGATGCGCCGCCGCCGACGTCGAGGAAATTGGCCGGTGCGCCGCCGCTCAATTTGATAATGTCCATGGTCGCCATGGCGAGGCCGGCGCCGTTGACCATGCAGCCGATGTCGCCGTCCAGCTTGATGTAGGCGAGGTCGTATTTCGACGCCTCGATCTCTTGCGGATCTTCTTCGGTGAGGTCGCGGAGGGCTTCGAGGTCGGGGTGGCGGAATTCGGCATTATTGTCGAACGACACCTTGGCGTCGAGCACCAGCAGCTGGCCGTCATCGGTCACCGCCAGCGGGTTGATCTCGATCTGGCTGGCGTCGGTGCCGAGGAAGGCGTCAACGAGCTTGGCGAGCACGTTCTGCGCCTGCTTGGCGTGATCGCCCGTCAGGCCGAGCGTCGCCGCCACCGCGCGCCCGTGATGCGGCATCAGGCCGGTGGCGGGGTCAATAGTCAGCGTCTCGATCTTGTCGGGCGTGTCGTGGGCGACCGCCTCGATGTCCATGCCGCCTTCGGTCGAGGCGACGATGGCGATCCGGCCGCTGCCGCGATTAACCAGCAAGGCGACGTAGAATTCCTTGGCGATGTCGACGCCGTCGGTGATGTAGAGCCGCTGCACCAGCTTGCCGGCGGGGCCAGTCTGGATGGTAACGAGGGTCTTGCCGAGCATGTCCTCCGCAGCCGCGCGGACTTCGTCAATCGAGCGGGCGAGCCGGACGCCGCCCTTGGCGTTGGGGCCGAGTTCCTTGAACTTACCCTTGCCGCGGCCGCCGGCGTGGATCTGCGACTTGACCACCCACAGCGGGCCCGGGAGCTTGTTCGCCGCAGCGACCGCCTCCTCGACGCTCATCGCCGGATAGCCCGCGGGGACAGGCACGCCGAATTTCGCGAGCAGCTCTTTCGCCTGATATTCGTGGATGTTCATGAAGGGCAGCCCTTAAGCAGATTGGCCGGGACAAGGGAAGCACGGCTTAAGGTCTCTAATGTCTTGCTGAAGAGCGCCATTGTCGTGAACTTAGTGAAACCAGCGCGCGCATCGAACG
>JBDSBX010000109.1:0-4470 GCA_039921365.1 Sphingomicrobium sp.
TGATCGCTCGCGGCTTTGCCGAAATGACCCGGTTCGGAGTCGATTGCGGCGCCCGCCGCGAGACCCTCGCCGGGATGGCCGGCCTTGGCGACCTCGTCCTGACCTGCTCGTCGACCAATTCGCGCAATTTCTCGCTCGGCAAGGGCATTGGCGAGGGCCGCGCGCCCGCCGAGCTATTGGCCGACCGCCGGACCGTTGCCGAAGGGGCGTTCACCGCGCCAGTCCTCGCCCGGCTCGCCGTCGAACGGGGGATCGACATGCCGATCGTCGCCGCGGTCGACGGTTTGCTGGCGGGGCGCTTCTCGGTCGACCAAGTGCTCGAGCAATTGCTCGCCCGCCCGCCGCGCCAGGAAAGCTTGTGATGGCCACTGTTCCCACTCTCGTTCGTCCCGAGCGAAGTCGAGGGACGCCCGATACCTCCGGCCTGGGCGCCCGCCAGGCAGCACTGCGGATGCTCGATTCGGTGCTTCGCCAGGGCCGCACCCTCGATTCCGCCGCCCAGGATTCACGCGGACTCGCCCCCGCCGATCAGGGACTGGCGATTGCGATTGCCGGCGAAGCGCTGCGGCGGCTGCCCGACCTCGACGCGCTGATCGACGGCGCGACCCAGCGGCCGCTGCCAGATGATTCGAAGGCGCGGATGGTGCTGCGCCTCGCGCTCGCCCAGAAAATCGGTCTCGGCACCCCTGACCACGCGCTGGTCGCGACCGCTTTGCCATTGGTCGACGGCGGCCCGCGCCGCTTGGTCCACGGCGTCCTCGGCACGCTGTTGCGCAAGGGCGTCCCGCTGCTTGAAGCGCCGCGCCTGCCGGCGGCGGTCGAGATGCGCTGGGCCCATGCGTGGGGCGAGGAGACGGTCCACGCCGCCCGTCGCCAGATCGCCAAGCGCCCGCCGCTCGACCTCAGTTTCGCCGAAGATGCAGCGGCTCAAGCCTATGTCGCCGAGCATGGCGGCGTGTCGCTCGCGCCTCGCCACGTACGGTTGCCCGAAAGCTCGGCCGTGCCCGAGTTGGCGGGCTTCGGCGAAGGCGGTTGGTGGGTCCAGGACCTCGCCGCCTCGCTTCCCGCGCGACTGATTCCGGGACTGATTCCAGGCCACGCCTCCGAGGTGCTCGACTTGTGCGCGGCGCCCGGCGGCAAGACCATGCAGCTCGCCGCCGCCGGCCATCGCGTGACCTCGGTCGATGCCTCGAAGAACCGCCTCGCCCGGATCCGCGAGAACCTCCAGCGGACCAAGTTGAGCGCCAGCCTGGTCCCGGTCGACGCGCTGGGCTGGGAGCCGGGCCGCGCCTTCGATGCGATTCTGCTCGACGCGCCGTGCTCGGCGACCGGCACCTTCCGCCGCCATCCGGAAGTCCTTTACCGCGCCCGCCCGCCGGTCATTGCCGGCAGCGCCGAGCTGCAAACGAAACTCCTCAATCGCGCCGCGGCCTGGCTCAAGCCCGGCGGCGCCCTGGTCTATTCGGTCTGCTCGCTTGAATATGACGAGGGCGAGGCCGTGGTCACCGCGTTCCTCGCGGCCAACCCGGACTTCCGCCTAGACCGGCCGGCCGATCTGCCCGCCTTCGTCATCCTCGACGCCAGCGGCCGCCTGCGCATTCTCCCCGGCCTGCTCGAGGACCAGGGCGGGCTCGACGGGTTCTTCGCCGCGCGCCTTGTCCGCAATGGCGATTAGCGTCTAATCGACGCCATGGCCGCTCCGCTCATTTCTCCGTCGATCCTGTCCGCCGACTTCGCCCGGCTTGGCGAGGAAGTGCGGGCAATGGACGAGGCCGGCGCCGACTGGCTGCACATCGATGTCATGGACGGGCATTTCGTGCCCAATCTGACGTTCGGCCCGGCGGTGGTCAAAGCTCTCCGTCCGCACACCGCCAAGCCGCTCGACGTCCACCTCATGATCTCGCCGGTTGACGGCTTTCTCGACGCCTTCGCCGAAGCCGGAGCGGACCTCATTACCGTCCATCCCGAGGCCGGCCCGCATCTCCATCGCTCGGTCCAGCGGATCAAGTCACTCGGCAAGAAGGCCGGCGTGTCGCTCAATCCGGCGACTCCCGCGAAAATGCTCGATTACGTGCTCGAGGACATCGACCTGGTGCTGGTGATGAGTGTCAACCCGGGCTTCGGCGGCCAGACATTCATCACCTCGCAGCTCAAGAAGATCGAAGCCATCGCCACCCGCGTCGCCAAGCACAATTTGAGCGTCGCGATCGAAGTCGATGGCGGCGTGGATGCCGACACCGCGCCCCATGCTATCTCGGCCGGCGCCACCGTGTTGGTCGCCGGTACCGCGGCCTTTCGCGGCGGGCCAGGCCAATATGCCGCGAACATCGCCGCGCTTCGGGGAGGCGGATGACCTCCACCACTGCTGCGGAACGCGATATCGTCCGCAAGCTCGCTCGCGGCTCCCTGTTTTCGCGACTGGTCGGCCACGGCCGGCAACCGCTCAAGCTCGCCGCCGTGCCGCGCGACCACGTCGCCGGCGATCGCGGCCGCGGCGACTCGCTGCTAGCCGGTCGCTTCGCCCTCGGCGCTGAATCCGTGTCGCTCGCCGGAGCGGAGTTCGCCGACATCGGCGCCGACGGCCCGCTCGCCGAGCAATTGCAGGGCTTTTCCTGGCTTCGCGATCTCGCCGCCGCCGCCAGCCGCGAAAATGGCACCAAGCTCGCCGAGGCGCTGGCCGGCCGCTGGCTGCTCGCCCACGGCACCCGCGCCGACGATGCCTGGCGCCCCGACCTGTGGGGCGAGCGGATTCTGTTCTGGACCGCCTACGCGCCCTACATATTGTCGAGCCGCGACGCCGGCTACCGCTCGGCTTTGCTCAACACATTTGCGCGCGGCGCTCGTCACCTTGACGCCAATGCCGACCGCGCTCTGCCCGGCCTGAAACGCATCACCGCCTGGGCCGGGGTAGTCGCCGCCGGCCTGCTGATCCAGGGCGGCGTCACCCGGGTCGCGCGCGGCGAGGCCGGGCTGGCCCGTGCCCTTGCCGGGGCTCAGTTCGAGGATGGCGGGCTGACCAGCCGCAGCCCCCACGAACAGCTGCTGCTGGTCGACCGCCTCGGCCTGCTCCGCGCCGCATATTTCGCTGCCAAGCAGACGCTGCCCGACGGCATCCAGGCCGCCGCTGCCGCCGCGCTCGCCGCGCTGCACGGCGTGACCATGGGCGATGGCGCCTTGTCGAGCTGGCAGGGCGGTAACCGTGGCGAGGCCGCGCGCCTGACCGCGCTCATCGACGGCTGCGGCCTCCGCGCCCGCCCGCTCCGCGCCGCGCGCGGCTGGGGTTATCAGCGAATGTCGGCGCTCGGCACGATCCTCGTCCTCGACGCCGCCCCGCCGCCCTCGCCCAAGATGACCGCCCATGGCGCCGCCTCGACCCTTGCTTTTGAAATGTCGGACGGGCCGCAGCGGCTGATCGTCATTTGCGGCGGCCCGTCGCCGCTGCCATCGAACCTCTCCGAACCATTGATCGAGGCGCTGCGCTCGACGGCGGCGCACAGCACGCTCGTCCTCGACGAGACCAATTCGACCGCGATCCTCGCCGACGGCTCACTCGGCCGCGGCGTCACCGACGTCACTGTCGAGCGCTCGGAGGACAATGATTCGAGCCGCATCGAAGCGACTCACGACGGCTACGTCCGCCGCTTCGGCCTGATCCACAAGCGCAGCCTGATGCTCGGCAATGACGGCAAGGAATTGCGCGGCGCCGACCAGCTCATCGGCAAGGGCCGCCGCAAGGTCCGCGAGGCGGTGCCGTTCGCGGTGCGCTTTCACCTCGCCCGCACCGTCGAGGCGACGCTGACCGCCGACGGCATGGGCGCGATCCTGCGCTCCAAAGGCACGCCGCCGTGGACCATCGGGTGCAAGGTCTTGACGCGGCCGTCCATCATTTCGGGGAAGCCGGTCAGGTCGGCGATGTCGCGCACCTCGTGGCCAAGCTCGCGGAGCCGCGCGGCGGTGCCGCCGGTCGACACCAGCTCGACATTGCGGCGCGCGAGGCCGGCGGCGAGCGTGTCCAGGCCGCTCTTGTCGGACAGCGATATCAGCGCGCGCTTGATGGGTACCAGGTCGGTCATGGGTTTCCTCAGCTCGTCCGGCGCAATTGCCAGCCGATTTCGCCGCCGATGCCCGACATTTCGCCGACGATGACCAATTGCGTCGTCGGGTGCGACTGGCCGGCGCCGTCGACGATGAGGCTCTCCTCGGTGGTCAGCATCGCCCCCCGGCAGCGGAAATTCCACGGCGGCGTGCCTTTGGAGCGCAGGATCGCGCCCATGCCGTCGGCGGTCAGCGTCGGCTCGACGTTGCGGGCGAGGTGGAAGCGGACGGCGAAGGGCACCGCCTCGCGGACCTTGCGGCGGCCCTTGGCCAGCAATTGGTCGGCGCCGCGCAATTCCTTGCCGTCATTGCCGAGCATCAGGCTGCGCTTGTGGATGAGGCCGAAGCGGCGGACGTAGCCGTCGTGGGTGGCCT
>JBDSBX010000110.1:0-5903 GCA_039921365.1 Sphingomicrobium sp.
CTTCAGTAAGCCAGGGACGCTCCGGGCCATCCGTCGCCTGAGCCAAAGCGAGCTCGATGAGCCCGGGATGGCGGCCGTGGAGACCGCACAGCAAGTGGACGGCATCGGCGAGGTCGCGGCCCGAATACAGCCCAGTGTTTTCGACCAAGGCGTGGAGATGGGGATGGCGCGCGCAGCCGCTGCCGCTGACGCGGGCAAAATGCGCTTCGGCGACACTGACGGGTTTGCGGTCAATCGACCGACTGCTCGCCATTCGCTTTTTTCCCTTCACCGGCCTGGACGGCAATGCCCTATTCGAGGGGACCGTAACGCAAGGGCGTAAAGAGGAGGTTTATGTCAGCGTAAGCTTTCGGAGATGGAGATTAAGGGGCGTCCCATCGCGGCACATCGACGGGGCCGGAAAGTCGTACGCAATCGTCAGGCGGCGGCGTGCAGCTCGTCGGCGTTGACATTGTCAGCAGCCGGATGAGCGCTATGTCCGGCGAAAGCTTGCGACACAGTGGTGGGCTGGGCTTTCGGGTAGAACCAGCGGGCCACCGCGAGCGCAACGCCGAGACCGAGATAGATGCCGACCATCACCACCGGGTTCCACAGGATGCCAGCTGCAAAGGGGACCCGCAGGAAGTTGGGATTGAAGCCGAATTCCTGACCGATCCCTTCGCACACGCCAAGCAGCGTGTCGTGGCGCAGGACGAGGTTGGATTGGTTGCGGACCTCGGTTGCCAGTTTGGCATTGTCGGGAACGGAAAGGGCGTCTTGCATCATTAACTCCATTGGTGCCGCGAGATGGGATCGATCCGCGGGAATGCAAGTCAATCAGCAAGGCCCGTGCCAGAACGTAAAAGTGGCGGCTCTCCGCGGGAATCGCAACGCAACACATGCGCCCCCGGCGGAAATCCAGACAAAGAATTCGCCGAATGTTGGGAATCACCGCCAGCCAAGGGGCCGAGGCGGATAAAGCTCAGTTGGGTAGGGGGATATTTACACATCCGCGCGACAATGGGCCGGTGGCAATCAGCGCAGGTGAAACTATTTTGCGACGTTCAGCAAGCAAGGCCGTCCGGCTCGCCGGCAGCCATCTCATCACGACCTGCGCGACGATGGCGGCGATCTTGCTGTTCGTCGGCCTGGGCAGCCAAATCCTGCCGCGAGCAATCGCCGGGGTGGCGCTGCCCGAGTCGGGCGGCAGCCTGCGGCTCGCCTTCATTCTCAATATCGCCATCATCCTGTTTGGCTGGCGGCGTTCCAAGGATCTTCGCAATGCGCTTGATGCGCATGAGCAGGCCGAACGCGCCGCGCATCGCAATGCCAATACCGACCACACCACCGGCCTCGCCAATCGCCGTGAGTTGTTGCGGACGCTTGCCGAGATGCGTGAATCTGGGCGCTCGGGAGCCTTGCTGCTGCTCGACCTCGATCACTTCAAGCGGGTCAATGACCTCCACGGCCATTCGGTCGGCGATCAGTTGCTGAGCGCGGTCGCTGAAGTCCTCGGCGAGACCGCGCCAGCGGGTTCGTGTTGCGCGCGGATTGGCGGCGATGAATTTGCGATACTGCTGGAGAGCGATGGCCGCGCGGCGGCCGAGGAGCTTGCTCAGAAAATCCTGTTCAAGCTGAGCACGCCATTCCGAATCGGGAACATCCAGGCGCAAATCTCGTCCTCGATCGGCCTCGCGGTCGTCGATCGGGCAGGGTCGGAGGAAACGATCCTTCGCAAGGCCGATGTCGGGCTCTACGCCGCCAAGGCCGCGGGCCGCAATTGCCTGGCCTGGTTCGACTCGAAGATGGAGCGCGAGTTGACGACCCGGCTCAAGCTCGAAGAGGACATCCGGCGCGGAGTCGAGGCGGGCGAATTCGTCCCGTTCTTCCAGCCGCTGATCGACCTTGCCTCGAAGGAACTGGTCGGCTTCGAGGCGCTCGCCCGCTGGCGCTCGCGCAACGGCGACCTGCTCGAGCCCGAGACCTTTATCGAGGCGGCCGAACGGACGGGACTGATCGGCCCGCTGTCGATGAGCGTCATGGAGCAAGCGCTGACCGACGCCCGCAACTGGCCCGGCCACCTCAAGATTGCGGTCAATGTTTCGCCCATCCAGTTCCGCGACCCGACGCTCGCGTCGCAGATCGTCAAGGTTCTGGCCAGCACCGGCTTTCCGGCCAGCCGGCTGGAGATCGAGATTACCGAAGGCTCGCTGCTCGAGGACCGGGCGCAAGTCTCGACGATTCTCAAGAGCCTCAAGAATCTCGGCATCAGCATTTCGCTTGACGATTTCGGCACCGGTTATGCCTCATTGTCGCAGCTGCACACTTTGCCGGTGGACCGGATCAAGATAGACAAGAGCTTCATCAACACGCTGGTCAAGAGCGAGCGGACCTCGGCCATCGTCCAAACCATCGCCAGCATGGGTCACAAGCTTAACGTGCCGATCACAGCCGAGGGCGTCGAATCCGAACAGATGCGCAGCGAGTTAGCCAAGCTCGGTTGTACCGAAGCGCAAGGCTGGTTGTTCGGCCGCGCGGTGTCCGCCGACACCGTCCGGTCCTTCCTGGACATGGGCGGCGGCCGGCCGACCTTCGAGCATAACGCCGACGACTATGTCGCCAAGCCCGCCGAGCCGCGGCGCCGAAGCAAGTTCGGATCCTAGCGGCTAGCGGCGAGGCGGTTCCTGCTGGGCTGAACTCTCCCCGAGGAATTCGTCGGCGCGGATGGCAAGCTCGGTCCGGCTGCTGACGCCAAGTTTTTCGAAGACCGCGTGGAGGTAGGTTTTGATCGTGCCTTCGGTGACTCCCAAACGCTGGGCGAGTTCGCGATTGCGCAAACCGGTGCGAACGAAACCGATCAGCTGGCGCTCCCGCGGCGTCAGCCCGACTCGCCCGGATGCGTTCGGCGCTCTCGCGAGTTGCTTGGCCCGTTCGGCCAGCTCGGGATCGATCCAGGCGCGGCCGTGGCCGACGTGGTCGAGGCAGTCGAGCAGATAGCCGGGGTCCGAATTCTTGAGGACGATGCCCTGCACCTTCAACGATTTCGCTTCAAGCAGTGCCGAATCATCGATGCCCGCGGTCAGCAGGACGACCTTGAGCGGCGTCTTGGCCTTGGTCGCCCGGACGCGGCGCAGGACGTCCATGCCATTGCCGCCTGGCATTTGCAGGTCGAGCAACAGGATATCGGGCGCCAGCCGCTCAACTTCGCGCAGGGTCGCCTCGCCGGTGCGGGCGGTGCCGACAATCTCATACTCCGTGTCGCGCAACAGCGCCTCCAGCGCTGTGCGGATCATCGGGTGATCGTCGGCGACGAGGATTCTGCTCACCGGCGGCGGCCGCCGATCGGGAGGGCAATCGAGATTTTGGTGACGCCCATGCCGCGCGCCATCTCGAGCGTGCCGCCGGCCTCTTCGGTCCGCTCCTTGAGCGACTGCGGCATATTCAGCCGCGCGCTGCTCGAGGGTATTGAAATTATGTCGTTGACGATGATCAGCCGCAGCTCGCTCGGCGTCGCCGCCAGCTCGACCGTGACGGTCTTGGCCTCGGCGTGGCGGGCCGCATTGGCCACCGCTTCGCGAAGCAGCTGCTGCGCATCGAGGTGGAGACGGATTGGGATCGTCAGCTCGGACGGCTGGGCCGTCACCACGCAGGCGATATCCCATTGCCGGGCAAGCCGCTCGGCGAGGCCCGCCAGGTCCTTGGCGAGGTCATTGAACGCGACCAGCGGGCCGCTCCGTAGCCCAGTGATGATCGAGCGAAGCTCGCGCTGCTCCTGGAGCATCAGCTGTTTCAATTCGTCGAGCTCCGGCTCGAACTGGCGCCCCGAAGCGTGGGACCGCTTGATCGCTTCGAGGCGAAAGGCGGCGCCGGCGAGGAATTGGACGACGCTATCATGCAAGTCTCTCGCCAGCGTCAGCCGGGAACGCGCCTCGGCGCTGCCTTCGGCAGCCTCGAGCATGGCGTGGCGCTGGAGGTGGAGCGCGACGGCCGTGGCGATCTGGTCGCCAAGGTCGATGTGATCGGTCGATAGGCCCGGGACGCCCTCGAGAAAAATCTGGCCCTGGCCGCCATCCGAGCGCACCGGAATGGCGAGGCCTTGGTCGAGGTCGAGGCCGGGCGCGGCAGCGGGCGTAATCAAGTCGCGCACGCCAATGTCGAGCAAGTTGCGCTCGGCATCCTTCCTGAGCGCCCGGTCCCTGGCGAAATCGTAGACGAACGGCGAAGTCGCCAGGGCTTGGGTCAAAGCGATGCCCGGCACGCTGATCTCCTGGAGATCGCCATCGTGGATGATCATTCCGGTCAGGTCGCTTTGGCCCTGGGGACGCCAGACAAAGGTGCCGGACGATGCCCGGACGCTCTTCATCGCTGCCCGGAGGCCGGTTTCGAGCGGCGATTCGTCGAGGCTTGGACGATCGAGCAGCTCGGCGTCGTCCAAATGGAAGCGAGCCCGCCACTGATTGGCGCCGAACCAGATGAGGATCAGCGACAGGATCGCGAGATGGCCGGTTCGGACCGCGAAGCGCTGCGGTTCGAACGGGACCCCCGACTGAACGACGACCAGCCCGGCGAGCAGATAGAGCAAGGTCAGCAGCATCGCCGTCAGCGCCGTCGCGTGCCAGCTCCAGCGGATCGCCGCCGCCAGCATGAGGAAGATGAACAAGGTCAAATAGGGGCTGGTCGAGCCGTCGGTGGTGACGACCAGCGCCATGAACATGACGATGTCCATGCCGTGCGCCGGCCCAGCGAGCTTGGCGTCGAGCCACCAGTTACTCCAGGTGGCGAGGAGGATGACGACGGCGAAGCCGGCGTAGAGGGTGAGCACCGCAATGGCGAGGACCGGACCGCTCGCTCGCTGGCCGACATCGACCGAGATCGCCACCAGGAACAGCGTCGCCAGCATCAGCCGGCCCAGCGCGATCACTCGCCCGGACGGAAGCTTGAAACCCTTCCCCACGGAAACGATGGTATCGCATCGGCAAGGCACCGCACAACCAGCAGCCCATTCCGCCGATTTTCGGCGCGATGCGGGGTGATACAGCCACACTAACTTTCGATGACTGTGGCGACTTGGCGTCCGCTGCTAATTCCCCCCTCGTCACGTCACGTTTCAAGGAGAAGGGGAGCCCGAACCCCGATTTGGGCTCCCCTTCTTTTTGCCTGGCGAACACCCGCCGCTCATTCGCTCCGGCTGGTGTAATAATCGATCCGGATCCGCACCCACTCGCCGACCATCGTCCGCCCGCCCTTGCGCGGCGGCCGCACCCGAAACTGCCACGCCGCCAGCCGCACCGCCCGGGCGAGGCGAGTGCCGCGCGGAATCTCGCCAATCTCCTGGCAATTCTCGACGCGGTTGTCGGGAATCGTCTTGCACGCGACCAGGCCCGAGCCTTCGGGAGCATTGGCCGGCATGTAGCCGGCAAGCTCGGCATCGGTCGGCTCGCGAGCCCATTCGGCGGCGTAGAGGATTTCGCCATTGGGCCCGCGCCCGACCTCCTCTGAATCGCCGGCGCTGCCCGAGCCGGCGTCGCCCTTGGGCAATTTGCCAACGTCGGCGGCGGCGAATTCCTCGCGGGTCATCTCGATCATGTCGAGCGGCCGCAGGGGCGGGATCGGCGACTTGAGGCGCGGTACCTTGATCGCGCGGGGCGGCCGCGGCACCGGCTCGGCTTGTTGCAACTTCGCCTCCGGCGCGGTGTCGGGCTTGGCGGGCGAGTCGTCGGCGCGGGGCAGCAGGTCGACGACCAGGGCGCGCGACGTGACGCGGGCCAATTCGGGCAAGCCGCCGAGGCCGCGCATCACCAGCAGCACCAGCAAATTGACCGCGATCGCCAGCGCGAAGCCGGTCGCGCGGCGGCGCAGCGGCAGCTCGTCGTGCGCGGATCGCTGGCGATAAGTGCTCGAGGCCAAGGGGCGATTGGTCTTTC
>JBDSBX010000111.1:0-4525 GCA_039921365.1 Sphingomicrobium sp.
GCGATGCGGCGCTCGACCTGCTCGGTCGGCAGCATGTCGTAAAGCGCGTCGTAAAGCGGGCGCAGATACGGGTCGACCTTTTCCTTCATGTCGCCGGGCAGGAAACCGAGGTGCTCGCCGGCCTCGACCGCCGGGCGCGACAGGATCAGGCGGTCGACGCTGCCGGCGATCAGCTGCGACACCGCCTGGGCAACGGCGAGATAGGTCTTGCCGGTGCCCGCCGGACCAAGCGCGAAGATCATGTCGTCGCGGGCCAAGGCTTCCATGTAGGCGGTCTGGACCAACGAGCGCGGGACGATGGTCTTCTTGCGGGTGCGGATCATCACCGTGGGGGGCGAGGTCACCTCATCCTCGATGATGCCGTCGAGGTGCGGCTGGGCGGCCATGGCGATCACCGCATCGACCGCCGCGGCGTCGACGTCATGCCCCTGGTCAAGGCGGTTGTAGAGGCCGAGGAGGACATCGCGCGCACGGGCAGCGGCATCGGGCTCGCCCTCGATCTGGACCTTGTTGCCGCGCGCCGCGATATGGACGCCCAGCCGGCTTTCGATGGTCACGAGGTGGCGATCGTAGTCGCCGAACAAGGGGCCGAGCAAATAGGGTTGGTCGAACTCGAGCTCGAGGCGGGCGCGGTCCTGGTCGTTGGCGTGGACGGCGGTGATGTCGCGGCGGGCCATCAGGCGGCTGCTTTCTGGCGGATCGCGCCGGCCATGCTGTTGGGGCCGGCGGAAATCAGCGTGACGTCGACCATATCGCCGGGCGAGGCGGCGGTCTCGAGATGGACCGATTGCATCCACGGTGAGCGGCCGATCATTTGTCCCAATTGCCTTCCCTTGCGCTCGATGAGGATCCGCGTGTCGGTGCCCACCAGGGCACGGTTGAACGCCAACTGGTGAATGGCGATCCGGTCGTGCAGCCGCTGGAGCCGCTCGTCCATGATTTCCGGCGCGACTTGCCCGTCCATCAGCGCCGCCGGGGTGCCGGGCCGAGCGCTAAATTTGAACGAATAAGCGGCGGCGTAGCGGACGGCGTCGACGATCTCGAGCGTGGCCAAGAAATCCGCTTCGGTCTCGCCGGGGAAGCCGACGATGAAATCGCCCGAGATGGCGATGTCGGGCCGCGCGGCGCGGGCCTGCGCGATGGTCCGAAGATAGCTGTCGGTCGAATGGCTGCGGTTCATCGCCTTGAGGATTCGCTCGCTGCCTGATTGCACCGGGAGGTGGAGGTAGGGCATCAATTTGCCGATCTCGCCGTGGGCGGCGATCAGCGCTTCGGTCATGTCGGCCGGGTGACTCGTGGTGTAGCGGATCCGTTCGAGGCCATCGATGCCGGCGAGCGTCCGGATCAAGGCGTCGAGGCCTCGCTCGCCGTCACTCCACGCGTTTACGTTCTGGCCGAGCAGGACAATCTCGCGCGCCCCGGCGTCGACGAGGGCGTGCGCTTCGGCAACGACATCGGCCCACGGCCGGGAGATTTCGGCGCCGCGAGTGTAGGGCACGACGCAATAGGTGCAGAATTTATCGCAGCCTTCCTGGACGGTGAGGAAAGCGCTCGGCGCGGCGCGCCGGCGGCCGGGAAAGGCGCCGAATTTTGCCAGGCCGGGCAGGCCGGTGTCGATCGGGCGACGACCGAGCGAGGCTTCGGCGACCAGTTGTGGCAGGCGATGATAGGATTGCGGCCCGACCACCATGTCGATCATTTTGGACCGCGCGAGACCTTCGGCGCCTTCGGCCTGGGCGACGCAGCCGGCGAGAGCGATCATCGGGCGCGAGCCGTCGTCGCGGCGCAGCCGGCCGATGTCCGAATAGGCTTTCTCGGCGGCTTTCTCGCGGATGTGACAGGTGTTGAGCACGACGAGGTCCGCGTCGGTCCCATTGGCGGCGGCCGAGAGGCCGGTGTCGGTCAGCAACTCGGCCATGCGCTCGCCATCATAGACGTTCATCTGGCAGCCGAACGACTTGATGTGAAAGGTTTTGGGAGCGGGGGTCATGGTCGCGGCGGCTATAGGCCAGTGCGCGGCGAACTTGAAGTCGCGAGCGCGGCGGCGATCTCCTCGCGGGCTTGGTGAGCCAGGAGCTTGCGGTCGTTGCTGGGTTCGAGGGCCGGGAGAATGCGCACCACAGTCGTTATCGTCCCCATGCGGCCCAAGACTCGCGGGACATTGTCCTTGGCGCTCTCTTCGTACCAGCCGATCTCGGGTCCGGCCGGGCCATAGTCGATGGCCACCGGCCGGACCTGGGCGCCGGGCGGCGCCGGAGCGACGGCGTCGAGCAGGGACGAGCGAAACGGCAGCAGATGATCGCCCGGCCCGGTCGTGCCTTCGGGGAATAGCGCCAGCGGCTGGGGCCGTTCGAGCGAGCCGGCGATGGCCTTCGCCTGGTCGGCGGTCGTGCTGCGCTTGCCGCGGCGGATGTAAAGCGTGTTGTTCTGGTCGGCCAACCAATGCACCAACGAGTGGCCGAGATTGTCTTTCGAGACGAACGCACAGCCCGTCGCGCCGGCCATCACGAGGATATCGAGCCAGCTGACGTGATTGCAGATGAGCAGGGTGTGCGGCTCGATCGGGCCGCCGGCGACGCGAACTCGGGCGCCGACAATCCATGCGGCGGCGGCGAGGAAGCGCGGTGGCCAGGCCGAGCGTCCGAGTAGCAACTTCGACAGCAGATGGGGGAGCAGGCAGGCGAGGAACAGGAGCACCAGGCCGCCGAGCCGTGCCGCCGCGCGCCAATTCGAGGATGAGGCGGCGCTAACGGCCGCGGTCGAGGGCGACGCCGTACAGCTCCATGCGATGATCGACGAGGCGGAAGCCGAGCTTTTCGGCGATCTTTCTCTGCAGCTCCTCGAGCTCCTCGTCGACAAACTCGATAACCTTGCCGGTTTCGACGTCGATCAAATGATCGTGATGCGCGTCGGACGCGGCTTCGTAGCGCGAGCGGCCGTCGCCGAATTCGTGGCGGGCGAGAATGCCGGCTTCCTCGAACAGGCGGACCGTCCGGTAGACGGTGGCGATGGAGATCCGCGGATCGATCGCGGCGGCGCGCTCGTGGAGCGTTTCGACGTCCGGGTGATCCTCGGCTTCGGACAGAATGCGAGCGATCGTCCGCCGCTGCTCGGTGATCCGCAAGCCCTTGTCGGCGCACAGGGCTTCGATGTCGATATTGCGGTGCATAGGCCCCTAGTTAGGCACGGACGAGCGGTGGGTCAAAGGGAAGCGCGTCGTTGCGAGGAGCCCCCGGGTCTGGCTACGCCAGCCCGAAGACAGGCTGCGCGACGCGGCAATCCAGTTAGTACTGGAAACAACTGGATTGCCGCGCTCCGCTCGCAATGACGGCTATTTTCCGCGGGTTTTGCGACGCTTGGTGCCAAGGCCGATAGACTTGGCGAGCGCGCGGCGCTGCTCGGCATAGTTGGGCGCGACCATCGGATAGTCGGCGTTGAGGCCCCACTTCTGCCGGTATTGATCGGGAGTCATTTGATAGTGAGTCATAAGATGCCGCTTGAGCATCTTGAGCCTTTTGCCGTCCTCCAGGCAGACGATATAGTCGGGCTTGATCGATGAGCGGATCGGAACCTTGGGTTCGGGCCGCGCTTCGGGCGCCGAGCGACTGTCCGAAATAGTCGACAGCGCAGTGTGAACGTTTTGGATAAGACTGGGCAAGTCATTGACCGAAACGCTATTGTTGCTGACGTGGGCGGCGACGATGTCGGCGGTTAAAGCAAGCAATGCGTCTTCGGCACCTTCATTATCGAGCATGGTAATTCCCCGGGGAAAGCCAAGTGCGGACGAGCACCGCACTTGCAGCGTTTCAACTTTAGGCGGCGTTTGTTCTTGGTGCAATAGTCGCGGCGGGTACCCGCGTGTTGGCGCCTACAGATCGCGGGCCAGGGTCAATGCATCATATTGGCGGCCGTCGCTACCGCGGTAGTAGCTTAACCGCCGTCCGGCCGGCTTGAAGCCGGAGATGGTGTACATGTGCACCGCAGGGTTGCCGTCGCGGACTTCGAGATGGACCCGGGCCGCCCCCGAAGCGCGCGCGGCATCGACGAACTGGTCGAGGAGGAGGCGGCCGACGCCCTGTCGCTGGCGATCGGGAGCGACCGCGAGGAGCAATAATTCGGCGTCCCCCGCGATCGTTCGAAACAGCGAGAAGCCGACCGGCGATGACCTGCCATGATCCCCGGCGAGCATCAGCGCGACGCCGGCCATCGGCAGGATGCCGGCGCATTGCGAGCGCGTCCACGCCTCGCCGAACTGGGGTTCGAAGGCGGTCGCCATGATCGTCATGACCGCCGCCAGATCGGTCGAGCGGCCGGGCACCAGCCGCAGGGCTTCGGATGGGTGAACGGTGCTCATCAGGCGGCGACACGGGCGCGGGCATCGGGATCTCGCGCATAGATGGGCCGCGGCGCCAGGGTGCGTAGAGCGTCGGGCAGTTTGAGCGCATTGGCGGCGATCGGCCAGGATTCGATCGCGTCCCCAGAGCCGCGGGCGCCGACCAGGTCGCCGGCACCCGGTCCGACCGCC
>JBDSBX010000112.1:0-5002 GCA_039921365.1 Sphingomicrobium sp.
CTGAGCTGGTGAGTCAGGATCGAGAGACAGTGAAGCTTCGGCGGATCTGAAAGACGAACACCGACATATCCGTGCTCGGCGCAGTGGGGGCTGGCAGCAATGCCGGCCCCCATTTCTGTTTGGGGCAAAGCCTGGTCCTTCCTCCGGTCGGCACACACGCCGCCTCAGCCAGGCAAGGTCCGCTCCATTTTGGCGGCAGGTGTAACTCGCCGCAAACTTCCATCGCCTACCGCGCGGCCTTCGATCAAGAAGGGCGCCGCGATGACCGATCTCTCCAAATTGCGCGGCGAGCACAGCGCCATCCAGAAGATCGTCGACAAGCTCAGCTTTCTGCTCAGCCAGCCCAGCCAACCGCCGCGACTTCACCTGTTTGCGCTTCGGCACGAACTTTCCTCGACGCTGATCACCCATCTCAAGACTGCGGACTGGTTGCTCTACCCTCGCCTGATGGCGAGCCACGACCCCGACATCGCTTCGACCGCACGCTTGTTCAGCGAAGAAATGGGCGGTCTCTCCGCTGCTTATGTCGGCCACTGCAAGAATTGGGACGCCGATGCGATCACGGCCGACTGGACGGGCTATTGCGCCGACAGCAGAGAACTGATTCGGGCGCTCAACTATCGCATGACACGCGAAAGCCGGGAGCTCTATCCGTTGCTCGAAGCGCTCGATCGAGCCGCCTGATCGGCGCGCGACGCTTGCCTCTGCTGACGGCTCCTCGCAATGGCGCTGGAGAGGAGTGCGCCGCATGAACTATGTCTTCGAGCAGATCGCCAGCAAGGTGTCACGAGCCGCCGGGCGCCCCATCGCATTCACATTGGCGATGGCGACGATCGTCGTCTGGGCACTCTCAGGCCCGATTTTTCAATGGTCGGACACGTGGCAGTTAGTAATCAACACCGGGACGACGATCGTCACTTTCCTGATGGTGTTCCTGATCCAGAATGCGCAAAATCGAGATGGTTGCGCGATCCAGGCCAAGCTCGACGAGCTGATCCGC
Organism: Sphingomicrobium sp.; assembly: GCA_039921365.1. Taxonomy (GTDB): domain Bacteria; phylum Pseudomonadota; class Alphaproteobacteria; order Sphingomonadales; family Sphingomonadaceae; genus Sphingomicrobium. The sequence goes on from JBDSBX010000112.1 coordinate 1,001, forward strand.
GCGGTCGGCCATGCGCGCAACGAATTCATCGGCATCGAGCATTTGAGTGAGTCCGAACTGAACGCGATCCGCAAGGCGCTCGAACGGGCCGGCGGCGACGAGGCCGCGCGGCACGCGGCAATCGTTCGAATGCTTGCTCGACGCTAGCGGGAGCGGCTTATTGTACCAGGATGATCGTTCGCAGCCTGCCGGGGCGCGCGCCCCCGGGCCCGCACCAGTGCCCCGCTTAACTGTGTAAGCAGACCGAAGGGAGTTTCTTGCGTCCACCCGGTGCCCGACCCTCTCTCGCAACGGCGTGCGAGAGAGGGTGGGAGCGTGTGTGTCAGGCGTCGAGGCCGTGCTTCAGCGCGCTGACCTGATCGTGACCGGAACGGACCGACTGGAACGCGCGCTCGACTACGGTGAGGGTTTCGCCCGACAGCTCGCCGCTGTTGAGTGCGGTCTCGAACTTCTCCTTTAGATAGTCCTCGCCGCGCTCGACTTCATTGACGATGGCGCCCTCGTCGTGGCCGGTGACCGCGGCTTTCAGATCGAGGAAGCGCTGGTGGGTTTTGCCGAGCAACGACCCGTCGTCCTCGGGGTCGCCGCCGAGTCGCCGCACTTCGCTCCGCAGATCCTCGACGACCTGGCCGCGCTCGCTGGCGCGCTCACGGAACAGTTGCTGGAGGCGGCTGCTGCCGTCGATGTTGGCGGCGGCATCCTCGAAGCCGGTGATGCTGTCGATCAGCGTCGCGGTCAGAGTGTTGAGCGTGGCAATTTCGGTGGAGTGGTTGTGATCGTTCATAAAATGCTCCCGCATTAGGGGTTCAACTTGTCAGGGCAGGAACGCGCGAGCCGGTCAGGCGATGCGTGCTCGCCAAGATTTTGAGGCGGTCGGGACTTGCCAAGGGTCGAGCGGAACGGCTCTGCTCCCGACAGGGCACGAACCGGGGGGTGAGTCGCGATGCGCTGGACGATCTTGGCTGTGGGTCTTGGGCTGCTGTGCGGCTGTGCAACGCCCGAGCCGCCGAGCATGAACGCCATGCGACTGGCGGCGGTTGTGGCCGGGCCGCCTTACCGGGTTGTAGCTTCGCCGGACGCGGCCATCGCGACGTCGGTCTACGTCCTCGACGGGTCCGACCTGCTTTATGTCAGCGGGACGGTGCCCGATATCGTCAATCCGAATGCACCGCAGGGCAGCGTCGAGCGCTTTGGCGACACCGAAACGCAGACCCGATCGGTCCTTGCCAAGATCGAGAAGGCGCTGGCCGACCATCAGATGACGCCTGGCGATGTCGTGATGATGCGAGTCTTCCTGGTCGCGCCCCCCGGGCAGCCGCGCATGGATTTCGCCGGGATGATGCGCGCTTTTCGCGAGCGTTACGGAACGGCGCAGCAGCGCAACAAGCCCGCCCGTTCGACGATGCAGGTCGCCGGACTGGTCGATCCCGGCTGGTTGGTCGAAATCGAAGTCACCGCCGCCAAGTCCGGGGGGCCGCGCGTGATGCCCCTGCAAACCGACAAGACCATGTAAGGGGCAGCTAATGGCACTGACGCGACGAAATTTGCTGACGCAGCTGGGCGCGGTCGGGGGTGCCGGCGCGGTGTTCCTTGGCATGGAAGCGCTCGGCCTGACCGCCGCGACACCAGCGGGTGCGGAGGATTTCGAACTTCCCAAGGGCAGCGGGCACGGGCGGCCGGTGGTCGTCCTCGGCGCCGGGATCGCCGGGCTGGTGGCCGCTTACGAACTCAAGCGCGCCGGTTACCGAGTGACGGTGCTCGAAGCGCGCGACCGCGTCGGCGGGCGCGTGTGGACAGTGCGCGGCGGCGACCGCATCCGGCAGATCGGACGGCCCTACCAGGTCGCGGCCTTCGATCCGGGGCTGCACTTCAACGCCGGCGCTGCCCGGATCCCGAGCAGCCACCGCCTGATCCTCGATTACGCCCGGCGCTTCGGCGTACCGATGGAGGTGTTCGTCAACAGCAACCGCGGCGCCGGCTGGGACTTCGGTGGCCGCGTCGTGCGCGACCGGCAAATGGTCTTCGACATGCAGGGCCGGGTCGGCGAGCTGCTGGCCAAGGCGATCGACCGCCACGCGCTTGACCAGGAAATGCCCAAGGGCGAGCTCGAGCTGTTCCGACAGTTTCTCGCTTTCTATGCGGGGCTCAACCGTGAGGGCCGCTACGCGCCCGACGGTCGGTCAGGCTTTGCGGTCGAGCCGGGCGCTTATGCCCAGGCCGGGCAACCGCAGGCGCCGATGGGCCTCAAGGAGATGCTGCCGGCAAGCTTCGCCCAGGGTCCGTTCGGGACCACCGCCTTTCCCTTCCTGTTCGAGACCATCTTCGACATGCAGGCGACGATGTTGCAGCCGGTCGGCGGCATGGATCGAATCGCCGAGGCGATTTACCAACAGGTCAAGCCAGCGGTGCGGCTGCGGACGCCGGTCACCGCTGTTCGCAGGACCGCGCGCGGGGTTCGCATCGAGCTTGGCAAACATGCCCCGGTCGACGCCGATTATTGCGTCTGCACGCTGCCCGCCAATCTGCTGGCGCGGATACCGAGCGATTTCTCGCTGGCCAAGAAAGCGGCGCTGCAGGGCATCGACTATCTGCCGAGCGTCAAGGTTGCGTTCGAAAGCCCGCGCTTCTGGGAGACCGACGAGCATCTTTACGGCGGTCTCGCCTGGACCGACCGATTGAACGAGAATGTCATCTATCCGTCGTCGGGATTCAATTCGGCCAAGGGCGTGCTGGTCGCGGCTTATGTCGCGGGATGGACCAACCGCGGCAATCCGCAGCGCTTTGCCGCGCTCAGCCATGAGGAGCGCCTGCGGATCAGCAGTGCGTCGGTCGAGGCACTCCATCCCGGCAAGTCGCGCATGTTGAGCAAGGGCGTCACGGTCGGCTGGGGGCTGACGCCGTGGTCCGAAGGGGTTGGCGCGATCGGCCCGGACTTCGACGCTGCCGGCCGCGGCCCGCGCTACGCCGAGCTGTTCAAACCCGAAGGCCCGATCGTCTTCGCCGGCGAGCATTTGAGCTATGTCGGCCTGTGGCAGGAAGGCGCGGCCCTGTCGGCCCACGAGGCGCTGAAAATCGTCCACTCGATGGCCGCGGAACGGGCTGGTAAAGCGCAGGCGGCATGACCTAAGGTCACGTTGCGGGATCCCGGTGCTTGTTGGAGGCTTTCGAATGCGTCTAACCCTGATTGCTCTCACCGCGGCCGCTATGATTTCCGGCCCTGCGCAAGCCGCGGACGTGCTCCAGCCCTCGGCGAAGTGGGTTGTCGAATTCGATGACGCGCAATGCGTCGCGACGCGGAATTACGGCTCGCGCGAAGACCCGATATATCTGGTTCTGAAGGCACCGCCATTGGGGTCCGTGCTGCAGATCGGCGTCATTCGCCAGGGGGTGGGGAGCGACGCGCGACAAATCGATGGCGAACTGACCTTTGATCAGAACGCGCCGCTCCGCACCAACTTGCTGCAATATGGTGTCAAGAAGCTGAAGCAGCAGGCCATCATCGTTAATGTGCGGCTGCAAGAACTCGCCCCCATGCGACAGGCAACGACCCTGCGCATCCGAGCCCGCGAGGATCTGCAAAAACTTGGCTCTCGAATAAATCTAGGTGCTCGTGGCGTGGACGTTACGTTCGCGCTGACGCAGATGAGTTCGCTTCTGGGAATTCTGGATTCCTGCGTGGTCGACTTGAAACAGGTTTGGAACGTCAAGGAGCATGGCGGCGCAATCGTAGCGCCCAGCCAGGGAAGCGGTCCTGTGGGTTCACTCGCCGGGCTGATTTCCGAGAAGGATTATCCGGCCATGGCACTGGCGGAATATCAGTCAGGGGTGGTAGCGTTTGCCTTGCTGATTGACGAGCAGGGCAAGGTAGCGGACTGCACGGTGATTGAAACCAGCGGCGCAGCGTCGCTCGATGCCCAGAGTTGCGGGATCATCAAAGCTCGCGCCAGATACTCCCCGGCACGGGGTCCCAAAGGAGAGCCTATCAAGGGTGCGGTGATCGGC
>JBDSBX010000113.1:0-5224 GCA_039921365.1 Sphingomicrobium sp.
TTCGCGACGCTGGTCGACTCGCTTTACGAGCATCGGGTCAAGCTGCTCGCCGCTGCCGATGCGCAGCCCGTCGGCCTCTACCCCGAGGGCGATGGCAGCTTCGAGTTCGCCCGGACTGTCAGCCGCCTCGAGGAAATGCACAGCGCCGATTATCTTGCCGAGGGGCATGGCGCGGCTTAGCCTTTCTCCGACCGTCGAAAAGGGAAATGATCATGCGCCGACTTGCCTTGCTGCTGGCTTGCCTCTCCACTTTCGCAATCGCTGCTCCGAGCCCCGTCACCCAGCCGACCAAACTCGATCCGGCGTGGCAGGCCAAAACTCGCGCCTTGTTCAAGCAGGTCATCGAGATTCCTACGGTTCACAACCGCGGCGAAATGCAGCGCATGGCGAAAGCGATCGTTGACGAGATCGAGAAAGGCGGCTTCCCGGCGGCCGATATCAAGATCATGCCCTATGAAGGACTTGCCGGCGACAAAACCGCGGCGCTGATTTTCCGTTGGCGCGCGGACCATTCGACCAGGAAACCGATCCTGCTGCTCGGCCACATGGACGTCGTCGAAGCCAAGCGCGAAGACTGGAAATACGACCCGTTCGTGTTCCGCGAGGAAGGCGGCTATTTCCTCGGGCGCGGCACCAGCGACATGAAGAACGGTGACGTCGCCATGACCATGGCGATCCTCAAGCTAAAGGCGGCGGGGTTCAAGCCGGACCGCGACATCATCATGTTCCTGTCGGGCGACGAAGAGACGATGGGCCGCGGGGCGGCGCTCGCCGCGTCCGAATGGCGCAACCTCACCGATGCCGAATATGGCCTCAACGCGGATGGCGGCTGCGGTTCCTACGACCGCAACTTCCGGCCGCTGGGCTGCGGTATCTCGACCGCTGAGAAGACCTTCCAGACCTATTTCTTCACCGCCCGTAATCCCGGCGGGCACAGCTCGCGCCCGCGTCCCGACAATGCCATTTACGAACTCGCCGACGCGCTAAAGGCGTTGCAGGCGCACCGCTTTACCCCGATGCTGAACGATACCAGCCGCGGCTATTTCACAGAACGCGCGAAGCAGGAAGGCGGCAGCGCGCTCGGCCAGCAGATCCGCCGCTGGCTGACCGATCCTAACGACGGAGCTGCCGCCGACGCGATCGAGGCCAACCCGCTTGAAGTCGGTCTGACGCGCACTCGCTGTATCGCCACCATGCTCGCCGCGGGCCACGCCGACAATGCGCTGCCGCAATCGGCGAAGGCGACAGTCAATTGCCGGATCATGCCGGGCGTCGACCCGAAAACGATCCAGGCCGAGCTTCAGCAACTCGCCGGGTCCAAGATCGAAGTTGTCCCCGATCCCAACTACCTCGGCCGGCCGACACCGGTTTCGCCGCTTCGGCCCGATGTGCTCAAAGCAGTGACGGCTTCGATCCAGCGGTTTCACGGGCCGGCGATGCACGTCTTTCCGGTGATGTCGACGGGGGCCAGCGACGGCAGCTTTTTCCGCGCGGCCGGCATTCCAGTTTACGATGTTGACGGAAGTTGGGGCATTTCACCCGACGACGAACGCGCCCACGGGCTCGACGAGCGCTTGCCGGTCCGGGCGATGTACGACGACGTGCTGCACTGGGAAATGTTGCTGCGCGAACTGGCCGGGAAATGAGCGGCACTTGACCGGCACGACTTGAAGCGTAGCGTCGGGCAAGTTCTTGGGGGGAAATTTCGATGCGCCGCATTGCCGTCATTCTGCTCGCTTTGTCCTCGACCGCCGCACTGGCCGGCCCGCCACCGGCCACGTTGAGCGGCGCCAAACCGTTGCCGCCCGAGTGGGGAAAAATAACCCGTGAAATTTATCAGACGGCGGTGGAGATCCCCACGGTCAAAGGCCGCGCGGGGGAGAATCTCAAGCTCGCAACCTACCTGGGCGGCAAATTGAAGGCGGCGGGATGGGCCGACGCCGATGTTCATGTCATTCCGTTCACTTCGGTCCCCGGCAACGAAACTGCCGCCCTTATCGCGCGCTGGCCCGCCGTCGGCACCGCCAAGCGGAAGCCGATCCTGATCATGGGCCACATCGACGTGGTCGAAGCGCTCCCGGCGGACTGGACAACCGACCCGTTCAAGCTGATCGAAAAGGACGGCTATTTCTACGGGCGCGGGTCAGGCGACGACAAGCAGGGCGTTGTCGCCTCGCTGGTCGCGCTGATGAAGCTGCGCGCCGCGGGCTTCAAGCCCGACCGCGACATCGTTCTATTTTACACCGGGGACGAGGAGACCAAGGGCAAGGGCGCTGAATTGGGCGCGACCGAATGGCGCAAGTGGACCGAAGCCGAGTTCGCACTCAATGCAGACGCCGGCGATGGCGCCTTTACCCGCGACGGCAAGCCGCTTGGCTTCGGGCTGCAGACCTCCGAGAAGACCTTCCAAACTTATTACTTCCGCGTCCGCAACCCGGGCGGGCACAGCAGCCGGCCCCGCCCCGACAACGCCATTTACGAACTCGCCGATGCCTTGAAAAAGCTCCAGGCGCACCGCTTCGCTCCGGCGCTCAACGAGACGACGCGGGCCTATTTCACCGCTCGGGCAAAGCAGGAAGGCGACAGCACGCTCGGCCGCTCGATGCACGCTTGGCTCGCCAGTGATGCCGATGGCGCCGCCGCCGATGCGATCGAGGCCAATGAGCTTGAGGTTGGCATCACGCGCACGCGCTGCGTTGCCACCCGACTTCAGGGTGGCCACGCCGACAATGCGCTCCCGCAGCTGGCCGAGGCGACGGTCAATTGTCGTATCCTGCCAGGGGTCGAACCCAAGGTCGTCGAGGCAGAGCTCAAGTCCGTGGTCGGCGGCAAGGTCGAGGTCGCGCCGGACGAAGATGCCGGGCGGCCAACCCCGGTTTCGCCGCTGCGGGCGGACGTCGTCGACGCCTACACCCGGGCGGTCCACGCACGATTCCCCAATCAGCCGATCATCCCGCAGATGTCTACCGGCGCCACCGACGGTCTCGAGTTCCGCGCCCGCGGGATCCCGGTCTACGGGGTCAACGGCGCATGGGGCGTGTCACCCGACGACGAGCGCGCTCACGGCAAGGACGAGCGCATCCCCGTGCAAGCGCTGTGGGACAACGTGCTGCACTGGGAGAGCATGATCCGCAGCCTTTCGGGGAAATAGCCGCGCTACGACGCCGCGACCGAATTCCTCGCGGCATCCAGCACCTCGGCCGCGTGGCCGGGGACCTTGACTTTGCGCCATTCGCGCAGAATCCGCCCGTCGCCGCCGATCAGGAAGGTCGCGCGCTCCATGCCCATATATTTGCGACCGTACATCGACTTCTCGACCCAGGTTCCGAACGCGTCGGAAATGCGGCCGTCTTCGTCGGCAGCGAGCGGCACGGCCAATGCATATTTGGCGATGAATTTGTCGTGCTTCTTCATTGCATCGCGCGAGACGCCGATGATGCGGACTCCGGCGGCCTTGAACTCGTCGGCCAAAGCAGTGAAATCCTGCGCCTCGCGAGTGCAGCCCGAGGTGTCGTCCTTGGGGTAGAAGTAGAGGACGACCAATTGGCCCGGCGCGGCGAGATTGGTCTCGGCGCCGTCGCTCGCCATTAAAAGAAGTGCTGGACTATGATGGAATTGACTCATTCGAGGGGTTCCTTGATGCTTTGCCATAGCTTGGCGATGTTTTGCCGCGCGGTGTCATGTTCGGCAAGGATATCGGCGGTGCCGGCTACCCCGCATGCGGCCGCGACTAGGTCCCAAGTCTCTGGAATCGGCTCATTTCCTTCGGGCGCAACAAGCCGCATCATGACCAGCATGCGCGTAAGCAATCGTTGCGCTTGAACAATTTTTGTGTCCAGCAATCGAGCATTTGAAAGCTGCTGCACGGCGGTTTCTAGGCGCGGATCGAGGCCCACATGGCGGGTCAGCTGAAGCACATGAACCGCGAACTCGAGATCGACCAGGCCACCCGGCCCGAGCTTGACGTCGAACGCGCCGGCCAGCGGCTTATGCCGCTCGATGTCGGCGCGCATCTTGGCCGCGTCGGCGGCGGTCTGGGCCTCGTCGCGCGCCCGCCCGATGATTTCCGCAAGCACTTCGGCGGTCTGGGCGCGGGCCGCGACCGAGCCGAACACGGGGCGCGCGCGGCACAATGCCATATGCTCCCAGGTCCAGGCCTCGCGGCGCTGATAAGCGGCGAAGGCGTCGAGCGACACGGTCAGCATCCCCTTGGCGCCTTCCGGCCGCAGCCGCGTGTCGACATCGTACAAAGGTCCGGCGGCGGTCGAAACGCTGAGTGCAGCCGTCACCCGGCTCGCCAGGCGGTTGAAGTAATTGGCCGGGCCGAGCGGCTTCTTGCCGTCGGAAACCGAATCGGGCGCGCCGGTGTAAAGATAGATGAGGTCGAGATCGGACGCGTGGGTCAGTGCGCAGCCGCCGAGCCGGCCGAGGCCGAGGATGACCAGCTCGCCGCCGGGGATCTGACCATGGACGCTTTCGAACTCGTCCACCGCGGCGCCGGCCAAAGCGGCAACCGCGCCTTCGGCGACCCGTGCATAGCCCGCCGCGACGTCCAGCGGATCGCTTCGCAGGTCGATGAGCTGGACCCCGAGCGCGAACCGGCGCTCGTTGACCAGCCGCCGCACGCGGTCGAGGCCGACATCGTACGGCTGGCCGCGCATCGCGGCGGCGAGGCTGTCCGCAAATTCCTCCGCGGCCGGCGGCGGATCGAAGCTCGACGAATCGAACAGTCCTTCGAGCAGCTCGGGCCGCCTCGCCAGCTGATCGGACAGCGCCGGCGCATGGGCGAGGATCTTGGCGAGGAGCAGCCCCAGCTTGGGCCGCGCTTCGAGCAGCCGGTAGAGGTTGATGCCGCTCGACAGCCGCTCGACGATATCGGTGAAGCGGTTGAGCGCATGCTCCGGGTTGGGGCCGGCGGCGATGGCAGTCAGCAAGCCGGGCAGCATCGGTTCGAACGCGGTCTGGGCCGCCGGCGAGCGCAGCGACCGCGCCCGACCCGACCGCAGGCCGCCGATCCGCCGCGCAGCCATTTCCGGGTCCTTGAAGCCGATCGCCCGCAATTCGCCGAGCAGGATGTCGAGATCGTTCGACAATCGCCCGCTGGTTTCGGGCGCGAGCCCGTCGAACAGGGACCCGGCGCGCTCGACGTGGGGCCGCAGCAGTTCGAGCAGTTCGGGACCCGTGCCGAGACCATGAAGCCGCGCGACGCCCTCCAGCGCGTCGC
>JBDSBX010000114.1:0-5566 GCA_039921365.1 Sphingomicrobium sp.
TTCCATCTGAACTTGAATTTGGAGGGCGCTGCACAGCGTTATGACTTCAACATGTATGTCCGCCTGCTTGTGGACTTTTGCAACAATGACCTGTCAGCGTTCTATTTCGACGTGCGGAAGGACATCCTCTACTGCGATGTGCATGCCCTCACTGGCGCTCAGTCGAACTCGCGAAAAGCGTACAGGACCGTCCTCGACATCGTATTCCGGTCGCTAGTCCGGTGGTGCGCTCCGGTTTTGGTTTTCACGGCTGAAGAGGTTTGGGTTTGCCGATACCCGGACGGGGGCTCGGTTCATCTTGCGGAGTGGCCCGAAATTGAAGGACCTTGGCACGATCCTGCTATCTCACAGATGATGCAGCCATACCTGCTAGCTCGCAGCGAAATTATTGAGGCCATTGAGCCGCTACGGCGAGATAAAGTTGTGCGCTCGAGCTTGGAGGCGGCGGTTGTGTATCCTTGGGCAAACCTTCAAGCCAATTTTGAGACGGCAACCACAATGGACCTTGCCCTGCTAGCTGATCTCGCAATCGTGTCGAAGGTGACACCTGGCGATGTTCTCAGCGTGACCAAGTCCGACAACAAGAAGTGCGGGCGTTGCTGGCGCTATTTGCCCGAAGTGACCGGTGACGGCGCCCTGTGCGCGCGCTGCGAGGGGGTTTTGAATGGTTGACCGCAAGCTCGGCTTCATCGTCGCCGCAGCTGTGTTTGCGCTCGACCAGCTGACGAAATGGATCGTTGCCGGGCCGCTCTACTTGCAGGACATCGGCCAGATCGTGCTGCTGCCGATCTTCAACCTGACCTGGACCGAGAATCAGGGCATTTCGCTCGGGCTGTTCAACGCCGAGACGGCAATCGGCCGCTGGATTTTGGTCGCGGTGACCGGGGCGATCGCGATCGCCGTCGCCGTGTGGATCACCCGCGAGAAGCAGCGCGGCGACCAGCTTGCGCTCGGCATGGTGCTCGGCGGAGCGCTCGGCAACATCCTCGATCGCGCACGTTTCGGCTATGTCGTCGACTTCGCCGACTTGCATTTTGGCGACTTTCGTCCGTTTTTGGTCTTCAATGTCGGCGACGCAGCGATTAGCATTGGCGTCGTCATCCTGTTACTGCGCGCCTTCCTCGCCAAGGATGAGCGGCCAAAGGAGAATATCGAGCATGCGTAAGTTGACCCCCGCGATCCTGCTGTCGGCGCTGGCCTTAAGCGGCTGTGCCATGATCGGCGGTCGAAGCGCGGCGCCGGACGAATTCGCCGTGGTGCGCAACGCACCGCTGATCATCCCCCCCGATTACACGCTGACGCCGCCGGCCCCGGGCACCGCCTCGGTCAGTGCCGGCGACGTCCAGTCGCAGGCGATCGATGTCCTGTTCGGCGGGCCTGCGCCGCGCAGCAGTGCCGAGACTAGCCTGCTCGAAAGCGCCGGGCGCGACCGCGCGACGGTGGGCGCGAAATCCAGTGCCGGCGACCCCAACACGCGGATCGTCGACAAGGGCACGGTGACCGCGAAAATCCTCGCCACCGTGCAAGGCGACAGCAGCGTCGCGACGTCGCGGGCTTCGCAATAGCCGCCGGGACTTAGAGGGGGTAGCAACCGAACCGATGGCTGAAGAGACGCTTTCCGCCCGACTGGTCGAAGTCGAATCGATGATCGATCGGTCGCGCCGCCGCTTCGATGAAGGCTCGCGGCTGCTCGAGGAAGCACACCGCACGCTGGCCGATCTCCAGCAAGCGCTGATCGGCTCGCCGACCCGGCTGACCGCCGAGGACAGCGAGGAAGCTTCGTCCAGACTGCTGGCGTCGCTGAAGGCAGCGGGCGGCGAAATGCCCCACACGCTGTGCGGCGGCCGCTTGGCGGTTGACCAGGTGCAGCGGCTGATCCGTATCGACGGCCACCCGATCGGCATCACCGAGATGGAATATCGGGTGCTCGAATTGCTCGCCTTCGCGCGCAATAATGTCGTCACCCGGGCGATGCTGTTGAAGCATCTCTATCGCCGCGCCGACGACCAGCCGCAGCCCAAGATCATCGATGTGTTCATCTCCAAGCTGCGCAAGAAATTGCGGATGGCGTCGAACGGGCACGAGTTCATCGAGACGATTCCGCAACGCGGCTGGATTCTTCGCGATATCGAGGCGAATCCGGACACTTAACGCCTTTTTGAAAACAGAGGCGCGATTCACAGTTTGTTAGCCGTCCGCGCTTACCGCGGCGGCATGCTTCATCTGTCTCCCGTCCCGCACATCGACGAGTCGCTGGAGGTTGCGCCGCCGCCATATGTCGAGGCGCTGGCCCGGCTGGCGAGCATTCGCCATGCGCTGCGGCTGGTCGATCCGTTCGGCGGCGGGCCGGCCTCGGACCCCTATGATGACGAGCAATTGGCGACCGCCTGGAGCGCGGCGAGCACGGCCAAAAACCGCTGCTTCGACGGCCGCACTCACCGCACCGCGAACGCGGCGGCGGCGGGCCTGCAAGCCCTGCTGGCCGAGCGCGCCACGGGCCGCGAGCCCCATGTCGCGGCCAGCGCGACGCTGTCAGAAGAGATTCGCCTCGGCCTTGAGGACGTTTGCAAGCTGATGCGCGGCCCCTCCACCACTCAGCCGCGCTGAGCGGTCCCCCTCCCCGCGAAATCGCAGGAAGGATCAGGCTGCTCCGATCGCCTTGGGCGTCGCCGGATCGGCGCCCCATTCGCTCCAGCTACCATCGTACAGCCGCGTCGCGCGATTGCCGAGCAGATGCGCGGCGAAGATCAGCGAATTGGCAGTGACGCCCGAGCCGCAGGTGGCGACGAACGGCGCGCGCGGGTCGATCCCGGCAGCGGCGAAAATCCCGGCGATCTCGTCGCGGCCACGAAAGGTGCCGTCCTCCTTGTAGAGCGAGGCGAACGGCAAATTGCGCGCGCCCGGGATATGGCCGGCCGCGACTCCGGGGCGCGGATCGGGTTCGCTGCCTTCGAAGCGGGCCTGCCCGCGCGCGTCGATCAAAGCGGTGCCGAGCCCGGCGGCGATGTCGCCTTGGCTGACGATTTCGCCAACGCGTTCGACCGCCTCGAAGCGGGCTTGGCGCGGAACCGGCTCGCCGACTTCGACCGGCCGGCCTTCCGCCGTCCATTTCTGCAGGCCGCCGTCGAGGATGGCGACGGAGCTTGCGCCGAAATGGAGGAACATGAACCAGCCGCGGGCCGCGGTGCGGATCGGCGAATTGTCATAGACGATGATGCGGTCGTCGCGGCCGATGCCGAGCGCGGCCATCGCCGCACCGAAAACCTCGGCGGATGGCAGCATGTGCGGCACCGGTTTAGAATTGCCGGACAGGGTTTCGACATCGAGAAACCGTGCGCCGGGAATGTGCGCGGTGACAAACTCGGCGCTGGGGTCGCGGCCGCTGCCCGGCATGAACAGGCTCGAATCGACAGCGACGAGGTCGGGCTGACCAAGATTCGCGGCGAGCCATTGGGTCGAGACGAGATCGTCCATGGCCCCGAGGATAGTCGTCTCGCCCCGCGGCTGCTAGGTGGCGCGGCGATGGACACGCAGCATCTCGGCAAGCCCAGCGCCCTGCCCGCTTCCCCGGAGGACGCAGTGCTCGATTATGTGCCCAATTCGCGGGCCGGGGCGCTGTACATGGTGCGGTTTGCGGCGCCCGAGTTCACGTCGCTGTGTCCGGTCACCGGCCAGCCCGATTTCGCGCACCTCGTCATCGATTATGCGCCCGCCGAGACGATCGTCGAATCGAAAAGCCTCAAGCTGTTCCTCGGCGCGTTCCGCAACCACCAAGGGTTCCACGAGGATTTGACGGTCGGCATCGGCCAGCGGCTCACCGAGGAAATGAAGCCGAAATGGCTGCGGATCGGCGGCTATTGGTATCCGCGCGGCGGCATGCCGATCGACGTCTTCTGGCAAAGCGGGGAACCGCCGGCCGGGCTATGGCTACCCGACCAGGGCGTCGCCCCCTACCGCGGGCGCGGCTAGGCTAGCGGATGGCGGCTTCGGTCGGGGCGATGCCGTCGCCCGCGACCGGTGGCACGCCGGCCCGAGTCCTGGTCCACGCGTAGAGGCCGACAATCGCCAGTGCGAAGACCAGGATGCTGACCAGCATGACCTGCGGGTAAGCGGCGATCAGTGCCAGGACATTGGCGCTGTCGGGCGAACCCGCTTTCTCGGCGCCGGCGACAATCCCGGCGTAGGCGACGCCCATCAGGCTCTCGCCGACGATCAGCCCGGTCGCCATCAGCGTCCCAAGTCGCTCGGCGAAGGCGGGGTTGGCGGTGCGCTTGGCCCAGCGATTGTAGAGCCAGCCGATGAGCGCGCCGACCGGCACCAGCAAGGTCACCTCCATCGGCAAATAGATGCCCATGCCGACGGCCAGCGGCGGCAAGCTGTAACGCTTGGCCGACCCTCGTTTGAGGAGTTCGTCGACGGCGATCACGGCAACGCCGATCATGCCGCCAATGCCGATCAGGCCCCAGTCGAGGCTGCCGCCCAGCACGCCCTGCGCGATGGTCGAGATAATCGCCGCCTGCGGTGCGGCGAGCGCGTTGGGACCGGCCCCCGGTGCGCCCTGGAAGCCAAAGGCGGTGTTGAGGATGTCGAGAATCGGCGGGATAACCAGCGCGCCGAAAATCACCCCGAGGACCAGCGCGATTTGCTGGCGCCAGGGAGTCGCGCCGACCAATTGGCCGGTCTTTAGATCCTGGAGGTTGTCGTTGGCGATGGTCGCCACGCCAAAGATGATCGCGGTAACGAACAGCGCGAAAGCAACCAGGCTCTTCGATTCATCGACGCCAAGATTGGGTCCAAAAAGCGCGGCCAGAGTCAACGAAATGCCGAGCACCGTAAGAATGCCGACGCCCGAGACCGGGCTGTTGGACGCACCGATTAGGCCGGCCATGTAGCCGGTGATCGCCGCAATAATCGCACCGGCAACCAGGATATAGAACAGGCTGAGGATCAGCGTTGCGACCGGAGCAGCGGCGATCGGGCCGCTGTTCGCGAAACCGGCCAGCAGCAGGCCGATCGGGAGCATCGAGACGAGGATGGTGCCGCCGACGATGCCGATTGGCAGGTCACGCTCGGTCAGGGTCAGGCTGTCCTGCCCGCCCGCTCGCCGGGCACGGCTGGCGCTAATCGCCGAAGACACGCCCGTGATGATCGGCCCGATGATCCGCAGCAGGGTCCAGATTGCCGCGACGCCCATCGTGCCGGCGCCGATGATCCGCGCCTTCGTTCGGAACGCCGAAGTCACCAGCGCCTCGAGATCGCCGGCCGAGGCGGCGATCAGCGCGGCGTCATGGCCACTGTACTGCGGCACGATCACCGCCCAGGTGATCAGCATTCCCACGACCATGGCGATACCGACTGCCATGCCGACCAGATGGCCAACGCCGATCAGCGCCATCGACAGGCTGGCCGAAACGGCACTGCCGCCGGCGCCGACCTTGAACGTGCGGGCCGCAGCGTCGGTCAGGAGCCGGGTCTTGGCGAGCATGAAGTAAGCCGCCGAGACCAGTGACGAGAGCGTGATCGCTACCAGTCCGCGCTTGTTTTCCTCCGCCCCGCCGACCCCGGC
>JBDSBX010000115.1:0-9201 GCA_039921365.1 Sphingomicrobium sp.
TCGGTCGTCGCGATCTTTGTCGTCATGTCCGTGACATTGGGCGACCTCAATGCCGTGATCGGCAGCGCTCGCGAAGCAGCCGGAGCCGACGTCGATCGGGCGGTCGCCCAGGGCGCGGTCGCCGGCGACTTCACCGGCTGGGACCTGTTCTGGTGCTCGATGGTCGGCCTCGCAGTAACCGGCCTCATCGTCTGGATCACCGAATATTACACCGGCACCAACTATCGCCCTGTCCAGTCGATCGCCAAGGCCTCGCAGACCGGCCACGGCACCAACGTCATCCAGGGGCTGGCGATCAGCCTTGAGTCGACCGCGCTGCCGACGCTGGTGATCTGCGTTGGCATCATCTTCTCCTACCAGCTGGCTGGCCTGATCGGCATCGCCTTTGCGGCCACGGCGATGCTTGCGCTGGCCGGCATGGTCGTCGCTCTTGATGCTTACGGACCGGTCACCGACAATGCCGGCGGCATCGCCGAAATGTCGGGCATGGAGGACGAGGTTCGCGACCGGACCGACAAGCTCGACGCGGTCGGCAACACCACCAAGGCCGTGACCAAGGGCTATGCCATCGGCTCCGCCGCGCTCGGCGCGCTGGTCCTGTTCGGCGCCTACACGACCGACCTTGAGCATTACGCCAGCGAGCTTGGCGTTGGCCCGGGCGGCATCGATTTCTCGCTGTCCAACCCCTACGTCGTCGTCGGCCTGCTCCTGGGGGCGCTGCTCCCCTATCTGTTCGGCGCAATGGGCATGACGGCGGTGGGCCGGGCGGCCGGCGATGTCGTCATCGACGTTCGCAACCAGTTCCGCGACAATCCGGGGATCATGGACGGAACCAGCCGTCCCAATTACGCCCGCACGGTTGATCTGGTGACCAAGGCGGCGATCAAGGAAATGATCGTTCCGTCGCTGCTCCCTGTACTCAGCCCGATCGTCGTGTTCTTCGTGATTTCAGCGATTGCCGGGCGCGACCAGGGCTTCGCGGCGCTCGGTGCGCTGCTTCTCGGCGTGATCGTCTCGGGCCTGTTCGTCGCCATCTCGATGACTTCGGGCGGCGGCGCCTGGGACAATGCCAAGAAGTACATCGAGGACGGCAATTACGGCGGCAAGGGCTCCGAGGCGCACAAGGCCGCGGTCACCGGCGATACGGTTGGCGATCCGTACAAGGACACCGCTGGTCCAGCCGTCAATCCCATGATCAAGATCACCAACATCGTCGCGCTGCTGCTGCTCGCCGCCTTGGCGGGCGGCGCGGCCTAGGGCCAATCCTGCCCCACGCGATCGTCATCCGTGAGACCGGGGGCCCCGACGTCCTGAAGTGGGAGCAGGTCGAGGTCGGTGAGCCCGGCCCCGGCCAGGTTCGGCTCCGCCAGCATGCGGCGGGGTTGAACTTTATCGACGTCTATCACCGCACCGGCCTCTATCCGCAGCCGCTGCCGTTCACGCCCGGCGTCGAAGGCGCGGGGATCGTCGAAAGTGTCGGGTCAAGCGTCGTCGATGTGAAAGCCGGCGACCGGGTCGCTTATGCGGGGCCGACCGGAGGCTATGCCGACACGCGGCTGATCGCCGCCGATCGCCTGGTCAAGGTGCCGGCCAGCATCGGCTTCGAGGAAGCCGCGGCGATGATGCTGCAGGGAATGACCGCGCGGATGCTGCTGCGGTCGGTCTATCCGGTGGCGGCCGGCGACACGATCCTGGTCCACGCGGCCGCGGGCGGTGTTGGGCTGATCCTGTGCCAATGGGCAGCGGCCTTGGGCGCCACCGTCATCGGCACCGTGTCGACAAACGACAAGGCGGAGCTGGCCAGGCGCCACGGCTGCCACCATCCAATTGTCTACACCCGCCAGGATTTCGTCGCCGAAGTTGAGCACATCACTGCCGGTGCCAAACTCGCCGTTGTCTATGATTCAGTCGGGCAAGACACGTTCATGCAATCGCTCGATTGCCTGCGGCCGCGCGGGTTGCTGGTTAGCTACGGCCAGTCGTCGGGGGCGGTGGAGCCTTTCTCGCCGAACGTCTTGGCGCAGAAGGGATCGCTGTTCCTCACTCGGCCGACCTTGTTCAATTACACCGCGAGCCGGGCTGACCTTGAGGCTTCGGCGGCCGAGTTGTTCGAGATGGTCACCTCGGGCAAGGTTCGGATCGAATTCCGGCAGCGCTTCGCGCTCCACGATGCCGCCGAGGCGCATCGGGCACTGGAGTCGCGGGCGACATCGGGATCGACCATCTTCACGGTCTGACGGCACTCGTTTCGCCATCGCCTTCCCTTTTGGCACCCGCCAGCGTAAGGCTCCGCGACTTTTTCGAACGACAACAGTGAGGGTTGATGGCCAAGGAAGAACTTCTCGAGATGCGCGGCAAAGTGGTGGAGCTGCTGCCCAACGCGATGTTCCGCGTCGAGCTCGAGAATGGCCACGAGATCCTCGGCCATACCGCCGGCAAGATGCGCAAGAACCGCATCCGCGTGCTCACCGGCGACGAGGTGCTGGTCGAGCTGACGCCGTATGACCTGACCAAGGGCCGCATTACCTATCGCTTTATGCCCGGCCGCGCAGGACCGCCCGGATATCCCTAAATGCGCCAAAGGGGGGATGAGACTCATCCTCGCCTCGGCGAGTCCGCGCCGTCTTGACCTGCTGGCCCGGATCGGCGTCGTTCCCGACGCGGTGATTGCCGCCGATGTCGACGAGAGCGTTGCTCAGGGCGAGCTGCCTCGCGAGCATGCGCTGCGGCTGGCCCGGGCGAAAGCCGAGGCGGTGGCGGGACTGGAGCCCGACGCATTGGTCCTCGCCGCCGACACGGTGGTCGCGGTCGGCCGCAGGATCCTGCCCAAGGTCGAGGATGAAGCGACGTTGCGCACCTGCATGGCGCTGCTTTCCGGACGCCGGCACCGCGTCCTGACGGGCGTCGCGCTGGCCGCGCCAGCTCAGCCAATTCGCACCCGCCTCGTGGAAACCATGATCGCCATGAAGCGGCTATCCGCCGACGAGATCGCTTTTTACGCCGCCCACGGTGAATGGCGCGGCAAGGCCGGGGGCTATGCACTGCAAGGCTATGGCGAGGTCTATGTGCGGCACATTGCCGGCAGCTATTCCAATGTCGTCGGCTTGCCGCTGGCCGAAACGCGACTGCTGCTCAAAGCGGCGGGATACCCGCTTGGCTAAATGGCTGATCGAGCGCGGCATCGGCGAGACTCGCTACGCGCGCATCGCGGATGGCGAGATCGCCGAGGCGCGAGTGCTCCTCGATGGTGTGGTTCCAGCCGGGACGTCGATGCGCGCGCAACTCAAGCGCGTCGCCAGGCCGACGATCGCGGCATCGGGCGGCGTCGAATATCTGATGCCGAACGGCGCTGCGGGGCTGACCGAGGGACTGCCACTGACCATCGAGGTTACCCGCGAGGCATTGCCAGGCGTGGAGCCTTGGAAACGGCCGCTGGCTCGAGTGGTCGAGGGCGAACCCCAGCCGGCCGAGTTGCCGAAGGGCGAGCAGCTGCCATTCCCTTCACCCGACGACCGTCTCGGCGCTGTCGGCTGGCACGGCCTGTTGGACGAGGCGCGCAGTGGAATCGTCGATTTTCCGGGTGGCGCGCTCCGCATTTCGGCAACACCGGCCATGACCCTGATCGACGTTGACGGAACCTTGCCGCCCGTCGAACTCGCGATGGCCGGAGCAAGGGCCGCGGCACGGGCGATCGGCCGTCATGGGATCGGGGGCTCGATTGGGGTCGATTTCCCGACCGTGAAGGGCAAGGCGGAGCGTCAGGCGATTGCCGAGGCCCTCGATTCCGGCCTGCCCAAACCGTTCGAACGGACCGCGGTCAATGGTTTCGGCTTCCTGCAGATCGTCCGCCCGCGGCCGCACGCCTCGCTGGTCGAGCTCGCCCAGGACCGGCCCGGGTTCGAAGCGCGGGCGCTGCTGCGGCAAGCGACAGTTGAGTCGGCGGGAGCGAAACGCCTTGTCGCCCATCCGGCGGTGATCGGCGTCGTTCAATCGAACGCTCATTGGCTCGACGCGCTTGCCCGGCAGCTTGGCGGCGCCGTCAGCTTGCGCTCCGACCCGTCGCTTCCCATGTCTGGCGGATATGCCGAACCTGCCTAAACCTAAGCCTTGTCCGCTGTGCGGCACGCCGTCGCAAACGCCGCATGCGCCGTTCTGCAGCCGCGGCTGCAAGGACCGCGACCTGCTGAAATGGCTCGGCGAAAGTTATCGGATTCCCGGCTCCCCGGTCCCTCCGGCTGGGGTGGACAGCGAAGATAGCGACAGTTAGTGAGCCGACGCTCCAGCGGTCCCGGCCGCCAGCGCCGCCCGGAAATTGGGCCCAGGTAGCTCAGTTGGTAGAGCACGTGACTGAAAATCACGGTGTCGGCGGTTCGATCCCGTCCCTGGGCACCATTTTGTATCCCCTTGAAATCGGCGAGCACCGCCCAAACCTGCTTCGGTGGGTAGGGATTCATTGGCTGGCGCGGGTTGTTCGCGTTCGACCTTTCACGGAGAATACTGGTGATCGATCTCTACACCGCCGCGACGCCCAACGGCTATAAAGCCTCGATTGCCCTGGAGGAGTTGCAGCTTCCCTACGAGCTACACTCAGTCGACCTCGGCGCCGGCAACCAGAAAGAGGCATGGTTCCGCAAGATCAATCCCAACGCCCGGATCCCGGCGATTGTCGACCGCGACGAAGGCGATTTCGCGGTGTTCGAAAGCGGCGCGATCCTCGTCTATTTGGCGGAAAAGACCGGGCGCCTGCTGCCGCAGGATGCCAAGGGCCGCAGCCTGGTCATCCAGTGGCTGATGTTCCAGATGGGCGGGCTTGGGCCGATGATGGGCCAGGCCAACGTCTTCACCCGCTATTTTCCCGAACATCTCCCAAGCGTCATCGACCGCTACAAGCGCGAGAGCCGGCGGCTCCTGGAAGTGCTCGATACGCGCCTCGCCGACCAAGAATATCTCGCCGGCGAATATTCGATCGCCGATATTGCCAATTGGTGCTGGGCGCGCAGCCATGAATGGCCGGGCATCGACATTGGCGGCCTCAACAATCTCAAGCGCTGGCTGGAAGCGATCGGGGCGCGGCCCGCGGTGGCGACAGGCATCACCATCCCGCCCCGCCGCACCGACGACGAAGCAAACGTCAAGATCGCTCAGAGCATATTGGCTTAGGCAATTACGCCTTCCAAAATTGCGGGTAGGCGCTTTTCAGCTTCGACACCTTTGGCCGGTCGTTGACCAAGATGTACGGGTGATACGGGTTGCGCCGCATGAAATCCTGGTGGCTGGCTTCGGCGAGGTAAAACCCGCCGCTTTCGATCCGCGTCGCGATCGGTCGCGGATAAGTACGAGAAGCGCGCAGCCGGGTGAGAAAGCTTGCCGCCGCCTGCCGCTGGCCGACGTTCTGAGGGAAGATCGCGGAGCGGTAGCTAGTGCCGGTGTCCGGTCCCTGGCGATTCACCTGGGTCGGGTCGTGAGCGACTGTCGCGTAGATCTTGAGCAATTGCGCATAGCTGATCTGGGCCGGGTCGTAGGTGATGCGGACGGCCTCGGCGTGGCCGGTGCGCTCGCTGCTGACCGCACTGTAATTGGCGTCACTCTGCTTGCCGCCGGCATAGCCCGAGACGACATTGCGGACGCCCCTGACATGCTCGAACACGCCTTCCATGCCCCAGAAGCAGCCGCCAGCTAGCACGGCTTGCTCGAGGCGCGGTGAAGCAGCTGGGGCCGCGCTGGCCAACAGGCTGAGGAGTGCTGCGGCGATAGTTGGGATGATTTTCATAATGCCAATGTGGGCGGAAATCGCGTCACTGCAAGGGTTTGCGGCAATGAATGTTCGATAGCGAAGCTTTTCGGCCAGGCGCTTGCTGCCGGGCAGCTAGAAATAGCGCTCGGCCGAGAGCGCGGCTAAGCCTTTGCCTATGGCGAGCGACGAAGCATCCATCCAGCGGCGCGAGAAGCTCGCCGGGCTGATTCTAATTAGCTCGGCCGCGGTGGCGTTGCTGCTTGCCAACAGCGCGGCAGCGGATGCTTTTCACCGTTTGCTCGAGTATCGAGTTGGGCCGCCCTTGCCGCGGCTTGGTGTCCCGACCGTCCACCAATGGATCGCCGACGGGCTGATGGCGGTGTTCTTCCTGCTCATCGGGCTCGAGGTGAAGCGCGAATGGTATGACGGGCGGCTGGCCAGTGCGATCGAGCGGCGGTTGCCGATCCTCGCCGCGGTGGCGGGGATGGCGGTGCCGGCTTTGGTCTACCTCGCCGTGACCGGCATTGACCCGTTCCTGGCGCCGGGCTGGGCGATCCCGGCGGCGACCGACATCGCCTTCGCCATCGGCGTGCTGGCATTGCTCGGGAAACGCGCGACACCGTCTTTGAAGCTGCTGCTGGTGACCATCGCCATCGTCGACGATGTCGGCGCGGTGATCATCATTGCACTGGTCTACACGGCCGATCTCGATCCTGCCGCGATCGGCGCCGCGGTGCTGATCATTGCCGCGATGGCGGCCATGGGAATGTTCGGTGTGCGGCGACTGGCCCCCTATTTGGCCGGTTTCGTCTTGCTGTGGCTGGCGATGCTGGCGAGCGGCATTCACCCTGCGATCTCCGGCGTGATCGCCGCGCTGACCATCCCGCTCGGACGCAGCGAAGGGCACTCGCCACTGAAGCGTCTCGAGCACGCCATCCACCCGTGGGTGATGTTCGGAGTGATGCCGCTATTCGGGCTTGCCAGCGCCGGCGTGGCGCTCGGCGGCGGATGGCGCGCGCTGGTCCAGCCGCTGCCGCTGGCGATCCTGCTCGGGCTGTTCGTCGGCAAGCAGATCGGCGTGTTCGGCGCCTTGTGGCTGGCCGACCGCAGCGGCCTCGCGCCGAGACCGCCGGGGGCGAGCTGGGCGCAGCTTTACGGCGTCGCCTTGCTGTGCGGGATCGGCTTCACCATGAGCCTGTTCATCGGCCAGCTGGCTTTTCCAGGGGACGCGGCACGGATCGAAGCCGCCCGGCTCGGCACTCTGGCCGGGTCGCTGCTGTCGGCGGTCGCCGCTTGGGCGGTGCTGCGTTTCGCCAGCCCCTTGCCGCCCGTCCCCGAGGACGCCGCCGAGGCCGAGGAAATCTTCGGCAGTGATCAGCCGGAGGAAGACTGATGCGCTGCTTCTGGGACGAGCGGCAGCGCGGCCATGCGCCGGGCGCCGAATTCTTCAACGGCGCACTCCATCCTGCCGCCGAGCATCTCGGCCGGGTCGATGCGATCCTCGCCGCGATCGGCCCGACCGAGGCGCCGCGCGACCAGGGCATGGCGCCGCTGCTGGCCGTCCATACCGCCGACTATCTCGCGCTCCTCGAATCCGCGCACCGCGAATGGCTCGCCGCGGGTCGGGACGGCGACGCCTTTCCTTACACCTTTCCGATAGTCGGCCGCCGCGCGCTTGACCTCGACCGGATCGACGCCCGCCTCGGTCGTCACAGCTTCGACACCGCCACCCCGATCGGCGAGAGAAGCTGGGACAGCGCCTATTGGGGGGCGCAGACCGCGCTCGCCGGACTCGACGCAGTGCTTGGTGGCGAGCGCGCCGCATTCGCCTTCACTCGCCCGCCCGGCCATCACGCCGGCGCCGATTATCTCGGCGGCTATTCCTATCTCAACAACGCCGCGATCGCCGCCGAAGCGGCGCTGGCCGCGGGCTGCAAGCAGGTCGCCATCCTCGACGTCGATTATCATCACGGCAACGGCACACAGGACATCTTCGCCGACCGCGCCGACGTCGCCTTCGCCTCGATCCACGCCGACCCCAAAATGGACTATCCTTATTTCTGGGGTCACGCCGACGAGAGCAATGCCGCGACGCTCAATCTGCCGCTGCCGCGCGGTACCGACTGGTCGAGCTACGAGCCGGCGCTGGTCGAGGCAATCGACTGGCTCGGCGGCTTTGCGCCCGACCTGCTGATCGTCTCGTTCGGGGCCGACACGTTCGTTGGCGACCCGATCAGCCACTTCGCGTTGGAAACCCGCGATTACACCCCGATGGCCCGCCGCATCGCATCGCTCGGCCTGCCGACCCTGATCGTCATGGAAGGTGGCTACGCGGTCGACGCGCTCGGCGCGAACGTGGCGGCGCTCCTCGGGGGATTGTGACTGTTACGTAGTTGAGGGAGCTGAAGCGGTCCGGTTGCTCGACAGAACTTTCAACCCGCAATTCGGAAATTGATCGTTTGCCGCCAATAGGATCGGACTGGCTTCCCGGCGGCATCGAGTGCCGGATCAAATCTTGCCCGCTTCATGACGATCCGACAGACGTGGTCGTCGAAGTCCTTGGGCCGGGTCGAGGTCTGGATGTGGCACGATTCCGGCTTACCACTTGTATCGACGATCAATCGGTAATTGACGATCGATTGGTGACCGCCGTCAAGCATCTTTTTCGGATAATCACTTTCCGAAAACCAGCTCTCGGAGCGTATCGGAACCAGGTGCCGACTGAGGTGCATCTGTTGCTCCACGTCGAGGCCCCAACCCCTTACCAGGTCCGATGTGCATCGCCGCAGAGCCTCAAGCGGACCGTTCATAGGCCCTGTCTGGAGCACCAGATCGAAACTGAAAACCTTGCGCAATGCGAGCCAAGTCGCCGCCTGCTCTCGGGCGGCTCCAAGTGGAAGAGGGCCGTAGGGAGCGTTCCCGCCCTGCGCTTCCTCTCCGGCCCGCTGCTCGGCCTTGGTGAGCGGCGCCAAACGCTGTGATCCATCGACCATGTAGGAGAGTCGGTCACCAAGAGTGCCGGCCACACCCGTAATTTCGCTTTCGGCTTCGTTTGGTCCGAAGCGGATGACTGCCTCGATCGGCGGCAATTTATTGCGCGTGTCGAGCGACTTGCCTGCGAACATTATGCTGAGCCAGTCTCCCGGCGCGAATTGGTCGAAGATTAGCGCGACTTGCCCTGGGCCTTCGCCAAAGCTTCGGGCGATGCGGCAGTTATCGTCGGCATAGTCGATGATCCACTTGCTCGACGGTTCCAGGCGACGCACCTCGCGCGCCTGCAAGGTCTGGCTGACGCAGGCCAAGGCGACGAAGAGCCCAAGGCACCAGGGCGATCGCACTACAGCTTCTCGGTCAGCTCGGGGACGATCTTGAACAGGTCGCCGACCAGACCGATGTCGGAGACCTGGAAGATTGGCGCGTCTTCTTCCTTATTGACGATATCTTAGCAGCCATGCCGACCGGTTTTT